>JACQVU010000006.1 GCA_016209585.1 Planctomycetota bacterium | reverse complement strand
CGACCTCAGCCACCACGGCGTCGAACCGCGACCCCGTGAGATTGCGGGACGCGGCCGACGGCGCGGCCGGCTCCTCCCGCTCGACTCCGGCGGGGGCCGGTGGGGCGTTGGACGGCGGCGCGCCGACGGGCGCGTCGCGCCCGGAACGGCGGTCGGCCGGCCGCCCTGGGGCGCGCTCGTCGGCGCGACCTGGGCGGCTCGCCACGCGCCCGGCCCCGAACCCGGCCGCGCCAGCGGGCGCATCCTCCGCGCGCGCGTCGGCGGCCTGCTCGCCAAGGTCAGCGGCCGCCGCCGAGCGCCGCAACGTCCGCTGGATCCGGTCGGTGCGTGAGCGCACGGGCCGCTCGTCGCTGCTGGCTTCCGGCAGGCGCTGGATGCTCTCGGAGATGCGGGCGAGGTGTTGCCGGCCGTCCACCCGCAGCCGCTCCGGTTCCCGGGCCGGCGCCGAGGCGGACTGATCGGCGGAGGCGGCGTCGCGGGTCGCCGTCACTTCGTACATCTCCTTGCCGCCGAAGCCGAGAACGCCGCCCTTGACGAACGTCTTGGTGTGGAGGACGACGAATTTCTCGCCCAGGTCGGCCTTGACCAGGGCCAGGACCTCTTCCCACGTTTCAGCCTGATAGCGCTTGACGTTCATGGAGGAGGTCGCGGCCGAACCGGAACCCGCCCCGCCGCGGTCCGCCTGGGCTTACCGCGCGGCCGGGGCCGCGGCCTGCGGCTGGGGAAGGGCGGCCATGCCGACGGACTCGATGGGCACGTCGCGCACCACCTCGTTGTAGGAGAGCACGGCGATGCCGGCCTGGATGCCGTCGGCGATCTTCTTGACCTGGGAGCGGATTTGCGGGGCGCAGAGAATCACGGGGGCGTGGCCGCCGGTGACGAGTTTTTCCATTTCGCGGGCGATGGCGTCCATGATCTGGTTGAGGATGGAGGGCGCGGTTTTCAGGTAACTGCCGCCCTCGGTGCGCTCGATGTTGGCGTTGATCAGGTCTTCGAGCTGGGGGTCGATGGTGATGAGGTAGATCTTGCCGTCACCGCTCTTGAGCGACTCGCAGATCTGTCGCGCCAGCGAGTTGCGGGTGTACTCCACCAGCACCTCCGCGTCTTTGGTGCGCGGGGCGTACTCGGCCAGCGTCTCGAAGATGGCGCCGAGATTGCGGATGGAGACGCGCTCCTTCAACAGCGCCTGGAGGATGCGCTGCGCCTCCTGCGGCTTCATGATGTTGGGAATCAGTTCCTCGACGATCTTCGGGCTTTGCTGCTTGAGGTTGGTGAGCAAGCTCTCGAGGTCTTCGCGCGTGAGCAGTTCGGCGGCGTGGTTCTTGATCACTTCCGTGAGGTGGGTGGAGACCACGCTGGTGGCGTCGACCACGGTATAGCCCAGCGCCTCGGCCCGCTGCTTGTTGGCCTCGGTGATCCAGACGGCCGGCAGGCCGAAGGCCGGTTCGGTGGTGGGGATGCCGTCCACCGTGCCGGTGGCAATGCCGGAGTCCATGGCCAGGAAGTGCTCCACCATGGCCGTGCCCTTGGCCACCACGGTGCCGCGGATTTTCACCGAGTACTCGTTCGGCTCCAGTTGCATGTTGTCGCGGATGCGCACGGGTGGCACGACGAAGCCCAGGTCCAGCGCGATCTGCCGGCGGATCATGGTGATCCGTTCCAACAGGTCGCCGCCCTGCGACGTGTCCACCATGCGGATGAGACCGTAACCGATCTCCAATTCCATCGGGTCCACGGTCAACAGACTCTCCACCCGCTCCGGCCCCTTTCCCGCCCCGGCGGCGGCCATGCCCTTCTCGGCCTCCTTGGCCTTGGTCTCCCGCTCCGTCTTCTTTGACCGGATGTACAGCAGCCAGGTGACGCCGGCCAGCGCCACCACCACCAGAACCAGCGGCACGCCGGCGAAGGGCGTCAGCATCAGGACGGCGAGCATGACGCCCGAGATCATCGCCGAGCGCCAGTTGGCGAAGACCTGCGTGAAGATGTCGGCCCCCACGTCACGGTCGGACCGCGTGCGCGTGACGAGGAAGGCCGCGGCCAGCGAGGTCACCAGACCGGGCAGCGCCGAAACCAGGCCGTCGCCGATGGTGAGCAGCGTGTAGGTCTGGAAGGCGCCCATGAGCGACATGGGCTTGCCTCCGCCCAGGCCGAAGGCGCCGATGATGAGGCCGCCGACGATGTTGACGATGGTGATGAACAGCCCGGCCACGGCGTCACCGCGGACGAACTTCGAGGCGCCGTCCATCGCCCCGAAGAACTCGGCCTCGCGCTGGATGACGTCGCGCCGCTCGCGCGCCGTCTTCTCGTCGATCATCCCGGCGTTCAGGTCGGCGTCGATGGCCATTTGCTTGCCGGGCATGGCGTCCAACGTGAACCGCGCCGCCACCTCGGCGATGCGCGTGGCGCCCTTGGTGATGACCACGAACTGCATTATCATGATGATCACGAACACCACGATCCCCACGATGGTGTTGCCCCCGCCCACGTAGTTCCCGAACGTGGCGATCACGTTCCCCGCCACCTCCGGCAGGTTCGGCACCTGCCCGTTCGCCTGCACGTGCCCCGCCAGGTAGCCCCGCGTCAGGATCAACCGCGTCGTGCTGATGTTCAGCGCCAACCGGAAGAACGTGGCCATCAAAAGCAGCGTGGGAAAGACCGACAACTGCAACGGCGACTCCAGATACAACACCGTCACCATCAGCACGAAACTGAACGTCATGTTGAAATAGAGCAGCAGGTCCATCCAGAACGGGCTGAGCGGCAGGATGATCAGCACGATGTTCAGGAACACCAGCGCCGGCATCACCACGTCGGTGTTCCGGTTCAGGAACGCCACCCAGGCGTTCCCTTTCCGCGCCGCCAGCGTCTTCGCCACCGCTTCAGCCATCGGTCGGAATGTCCCTTCCGCGCGGACGCCCTGGCGCCCGCGGTTTCAAGCCCAACCATTATAATGACCCGCCCCGCCGGCGCAATGCGCGGGTGAGCTCGGGGGTGCAGATCGCTCCTGGACGCCTCACGCGACCGCTGACAGGATGGGCCGCTTGAGGTCGGAAAGGCTGGAGTGGGGAAACACGGTGTTCCATTCGCAATTCTCGAACGCCGCCTTCAGTT
>JACQVU010000228.1 GCA_016209585.1 Planctomycetota bacterium | reverse complement strand
GGCCGTGAGCGCCCTGGCGGCGGCCAACTCGCAGTCGGCCAGCGTCCTCACGCTGCTCGGCGGCTAGGTCTGACCTGACGCGACTCCCGCGGTGGGCAGAGCCGGCGTGAGCCGGGCTTGCCCGCCACACGTTCTGCAAATGCTCCACCACGTTCTCGCGCTTGAACGGGTTGGTGCGCGACGTGCCCAGGATCGTTCCGCCCAGGTGCAGAATCCCCGATACCGAATCCCGCGTCAGCGGATAGACGTCCCGCTCCATCAACCCCTTCCACCCGTCGCGGATGCCCAGCACGCGATAGCCGTCGGGCAACAACCGCCGGGTGACGGCCCGGATGACGGCGTTCAGCCCCGGACAATCACCCCCGCCGGTGAGGATGCCGATGCGCTTCATACCCGTTTCAAAGAAGTCACGGCGAAATCCATGCGTCCGTCCTCTGGGGCCTCCGTGACCTCGGTGGCAGAAGCCCGCGCTGTAGTACTAAAAGGAAGGGCGCGGGGGGAATCGCTTCCGCCCGCGCCCATCTGAATTGGATCCTTGTCAACCGCGTGTGGCGGGCAAGCCCGGCTCACGCCGGCTCAGCCCACCGCGGGAGTCGCGTCAGGTCAGACCTAGCCGCCGAGCAGCGTGAGGACGCTGGCCGACTGCGAGTTGGCCGCCGCCAGGGCGCTCACGGCCGACTGGAAGAGCACCTGGTTCTTCGTGAACTCGCTGATCTCCGAGGCGAAGTCCACGTCCCGCACCACTGACTGGACGGCGGAGAGGTTGGCCATCTCCGTGTCCAGCTGCGAGGCGCGGGCGTCGACCACGTCTTTCTGCATGCCGCCCAGCCGCGCGCGGCTGACGGTGATCTGGTTCATCACCGCGTCGACGATGCGGCCGGCGTTGGTGAGGTCGGAGGCCAGGGCGTTGCCGCCGCCGGACTTGATGGAGTCCAGCGTGCCGCCGACGCCGCCGAGGAAGGCGTTCTGCTTGAACACGTTGTACTCGAACGTGCCCAACTCGGACGGGTTGAGCGAGGGCATGGCCACGTTCAGAGAGTTGCCCGCCTGCGGCCCGAGCTGGATGTCAGCCCCCGACTTCTGGGCCGTGAACGAGCGCCCCGTCTGCGCCGTGACCAGCGTGTTCGCGTCCAGTTCGATGCGTCCGGTGATGCTGGACGACGAGACCGACAGCCCGGTGCCGTCGCCGGCCGCGGTGATGCCGCCGACGTTCCCGGCGAAGTCGGTGCCCGCCGTCTTGGTGTTCGCCGTGCCGGCCGCGGTCGTGTTGGCGAACGTCGAGCCGCCGATGGTGAACGAGTAGGTGGCTGCCGCGGGAGCGGCGGTCAACTGCGTCACCTGGATCGACTGGTTGGAGCCGAACTCCAGCGTGCTCAGGTTGGCGACGCTGGCGAAGACGCCGGTCGTCCCGCTGAACGCGCCGAACAACTCCGCCACCGCGCCGGCCGAGCCGTAGGTGCCGGCCAGCGTCACCACCGCCGTCCCCTTCGGCCCGGTGAGCAGGAACTGCACCCCGGTGTTGAAGTCGTCAGCCACGGCCACGCCGGCCACCACCTGCGTGGCGCGGCTGGCCGCCTGCGTGACGTTGACGTCGATGGTGCGCGTCGAGTTCCCGCCGAAGTCCAGCGACTCCAGCCGGATGCCCTTGATGGTGGAGAGGTAGCTGGCGTTGTTGACCGACGTGACCGAGATGGACGACTGGCCGTTGAACAGGTACCGCCCGCCGAACGTGGTGTTCTTGCGGAGGTTCTCGATCGACTGGATGGCCGAGTCCACCGCCGACTGGTTGGCCGCGGTGGTGGAGGCGTCCGCCCCAATCGAACTGTCGATGCTGCTCTTGATGTTCAGCAGCAGGTTCGAGACCGACGCCAGCGCCGCGTCGGCGGTGCTGAGCAGGTTCGACCCCCGCGCCACGCTGGTCTGCGACGCCTTGATTCCCGAAATCTGCGCCCGCAGCGCCTCCGACAGCACCAGCCCGCCGGGATCGTCGGACGCCTTCTGGATGCGCAGCCCGCTCGACAGGCGCGAAACGCTCGTCGCCTGCTTGGCGCTCACGTCGTTGAGGTTCCTCAACGCGTTGAGCGCCGATACGTTCGTACCGATACGAAGGCCCATGCTCTTTTTTCTCCTTCCCCCGCTTCCCCAAGCGGGTGAAATTGGGCGCTGCCGATTTCGCAAAGGAGCGATCGGATTTCACGGTTTGTTGGGACAGACTTTTCTTTCACCCAAACCGCGAAACCGGCAGCACCATCCCTCTCTCGTAGGCTATTCAGAACCTGCCCACCGAAGAACCGGACCGCGCGGGACCGAACCCCGCCACGACCACCGACCCGATGGGACGCGAAAAACGACCCCTCCTTTTTCCCCCTGGTCGGCTCACGCCGGCGAGGGATCCGACTCTTCTTACGATGCCGACACGCAGGTGTATAACCCCCCGTGTCATCCTGATCTATCGGGTTTTGTTCACCACTTCTTCACAAGTTTTTGTGAAAAATCATCGCAAGCACTGTCAAATAGCCATCCAAGCCACCGACATATACCGGAATAAATCGTCGTAACTTCTTATTCTACAATATATTACGACACACAACCATCCGACAGAACCACCGTATACTCTCCAGAACCGAAAAACATCAATAACCGTTCATATCGTGTACTATCATCCGGCGCTCTCACGCTCCTCGCCCGCACTCTCGAAGCCCAAACGCTCGTTCACAGCCCGCAGCAGCCTCGCCCCAAGGGCTGTCCGCGAGAGCACCTCCCCAGCCTCCTCCTCCCGCCGTGCCACGAAACCAGCCAACTCCAGCACCTTCAACACCCACTTCCACGTCACCTGGTCGGAGAAGTCGTATACCCGAAACAACTCCCAACACCGCTCAGCGGCCTCGCGGGCGCTTACAGGGGCAGCCAGCGAGTCCAGGATGTTCTTCGCGATAGTCAACGTCCCCACCTCGTCCGCGCCGAACTTCCGCGAACGCGCCACGTAGCGCAGGAAAAACGCCGGCCGATCCTCTTCATTGATGCTTGTCCGCAACCGCTCCCCCAGCGGCGCGGCGGGGTCCACGCCGCGCTCGTGCGGCAGACGCATGGTCTCGTCCAGGGAGTCGAGCAGGTCGATCAAGTCGTCCGCGGAAGGCGACTCGCCGGAACCTCCCCCGCCGGCGGGCGCTGGCGCTGGCGCTACCACAGCCGGCGGGGAATCGCCGCCGTCGAGGTCCGCGCCGGCGCGCCACCCGCCGCGCAGGAGACGCCGCAGCGCGGCGGCGAGAAAGAGCGCGATCACCGCCGCCGCCGCCAGCGCGGCGACGATCCCACCCGTGGAGGAGATCGCGGCCAGGGGCATCAGGTATCCGGGGGCGGGGGTCGGGCGGAGTACCGCGGTGTTGGGTGTTGGGAGTTGGGAGCCGAGCACCGCGGTACTCCGCCCGCACCCAACACCCAACACCCAACACCCGCCCCTACACCCCTACGTCGGCCTCGATCGCCTGGAACCGGCGCAGTTGGTCCGGCGCAACGTCGCTCTTTTCCACCAGGAAGTCATCGAGAATCAGCCCATCCATGTCGGACCCCAGGAAGCACTCGATGGCCTCCTCCGGCGTGCAGCAGATTGGCTCCCCGCGCCGGTTGAGCGACGTGTTGAGGACGCCGCCGATGCCGCTGTGCTTCCTGAAACCGGAGATGATCGCGTGGTAGCGGGGGCATTCCTCGCGCCGTACCGTCTGCGGCCGCGTGCTGCCGTCCACGTGCGAGGCTGACCGCACGCTCTCGAACTTCTCCGCAACCACCTGGAACCCCAGGAGCATGAAGCGGGCGTCGGTGGCCTTCTCCAGGTACTCGTCGCGGCATTCGTCCAGCACCGACAGCGCGAACGGCCGCCAGTTCTCGCGGAACTTCACCTTCCGGTTCACCTTCTCCTTCATCTCCGCCCCCCGCGGGCTGGCGAGAATGCTGCGGTTCCCCAGCGCCCGCGGCCCCAGTTCCATGCGCCCCTGGAACAGCCCCAACACCAGCCCCCGTGCCAACAACCGGCCGGCCTCGTCGCCGATGTCGGGGCTGGCCCGGACGGGAAGGCCGTACTTTCGCAGCGCGGCCTCCAATCGCTCGCGCGGGTACTCCGGCCCGAGGTAGGCGTCTCTCAGGAAGTAGGAGGGCCGCCCGTCCCGCCGCCGCGCGTGCTGGTACCAGTGTTCCAACGCGGCGCCGCAGGCCAGCCCGCCGTCGCCGGGGTGGGGGAAGACGTGCAGCGCCTCCATGCCCGGAATCTCCTGCAGGCGCTGGTTAGCGATGACGTTATGGGCGACGCCCCCGGCGTAGGCCAGCCGCCGGCAGCCGGTGCGAGCCATCCAGTGCTGGACGAATGGCACGAGCGCCTCTTCCAGACGCTTCTGTGCGGAGGCGGCGAGGTCTTTCTTGTCGAACCGAGCGGCCAGCGCGGCGTCTTCCCTGGGGAAGGAGAGCGTTCCGCGGGAGACGAGCGCGCCGCGAGCCTCGTCCCACGCCAGTTGATGCGCCAGGGCATCGCGCGCGCCGGGTTTGCCGTAGGCCGCCAAGCCCATGATCTTGCATTCATCCAGGTGTTTGCGAAAACCGATGGCGGCGGTGGCGCAGCCGTAAAAGGCCCCGGCGCTGGCGAACGGGAAGAAGGTTTCATGCAGCGGCGTGAGCCGGTTTCCGCGGCCGCGCCAGACGGTGGTGGAGGTGAGGTCGCCTTCGAGGTCGACGACGATCACCAGGGCGTCATTCCAACCCGACGTGCGGTAGGCTGAGGCCGCGTGCGCCAGGTGGTGGGGGATGAACCGCGCCTTGGCCGGCGGGACGCCGAACGCGCGCAGTTGTCGCAGCGTGGAGTCGAGCAGCCGGCGCTTGTTGTAAGCGTAGAGCAGCGAGAGCGCCGCGATGAGCGGGAGGTTTCCCAGCGCGCGGCGGAAGTCAGCCGCGAAGATGCGGGCGGGGATGGCGGCGAGGAAGTCCCTCGGCCGGGCATGGGGCAGCGCGACGACGTCGATCTGTTCCCGTTTCAGCCCCTCGCGCCGCAGCACCTCCTCGATGGCGAGACGGGGAAAGGCCGACCGCACCACCACCGGCAGGCCGAGGAAGCGCGCGCGCTCTTCGTGGTAGTACTTGATCCGGTTGAGGCGCTCCTCGTTGACGGCGACGCGGATTTCGCCGTCCGCGACGAGCGCGGCGCCGGAATCGAAAGCGTCATGGATTCCGAGGACGATCACGATTCTCGCCAGCCTTGGCCTTGTAGAAGAGCGCCGCGGCCTCCTCGGCCGTGTGGGCGATGGCTTCGCCGTAGACGAGGGGGTGGCGCCGAACCATCT
>JACQVU010000213.1 GCA_016209585.1 Planctomycetota bacterium | reverse complement strand
TGCCGCTGGCTCGCGATGATCAGCCGGAGGGTCTTGTTCATGTCCGCGAAACTGATGTTACCGTTGTTCATGACCGGCTCCCTGTTCACCCATGATTATGATATCCGTTCGCGGCCGCCGCGCGAATCGCGAAATTCTCATTGTCCATCCCGGTCCTCATCCGCACGCCAAGACATTCACGGCGAGGTGAAAGCCGACCGTCATGGAATCGAAGGTGAACGGTTTCCATGCGAGCCGGCGCCGCGACGGGGTCTCGCTCGACGTTCGCCCCCCGCGATACCGCCATCGGGCGGACAAGAGCCTATTCCGGTCGCCGACGACACGCCTGCCGAAACAGGCTCTATGCCACCAGGTCGATCAGCCCGCCGCCGGAGGAGTCGCGGGGACGGGGCTGGGGCGGGTTTTCCGGATCCGCGTTCTGACGCTTCTGGCGGCGGGCGAAATAGGCGGGGTTGCGGGCCGAGCCGTCCTGGTCGATGCGGTTGTCATCCTTCTCGCCGCGCTCCACCTTCTTGTCGCTTTCGTCAATGCGGCGGGCGCTGCCCTCAGCCTCGGTGTCGCGGAAGTTGCGGTCCAGGATGAGCGCCTGGTTCTGGAACATCTGCGAGTTCTCCGCCCGGTAAATGGCGGCGGGGAGGCTGGTGGGCGTGACCATGGGAGGGACTCAGGACATGAGGTCCTGGCGAAGTTTGGCGAGTTGGGATTTGAGGCGGAGGATGATGCGGGAGTGGATCTGGCAGACGCGGGACTCAGAGAGGTCGAGGGCCGCGCCGATCTCGCGCATGGTGAGTTCTTCGTAATAATAGAGGATGACGATGAGGCGCTCTTTCTTGGAGAGGCCCTTGGTCATCAACTCCATGAGTTCCTTGCGTTCGAGGTTGGCGAGGGGGTTGGGGCCTTTCTTGTCTTCGAGGATGTCGATCTTGCGGAGGGTCTTGTTCTCCTCGTTCTCGTTCTTGGTGCGGGTGAGGGAGACGATGGAGGTGGCCGCAGCCTCCTGGAGGAGATCGGAGTACTCGTCGAGGGTGCCGCCGAGGCGCTCGGCCATCTCGAATTCGGTGGGCAGGCGGCCCAGTTCCCGTTCGAGGTCGTTTTGGAGTTTGTGCAACTCCGCGGCGCGGGTGCGCACCAGGCGCGGCACCCAGTCGAGCGACCGCAGGTGATCCAGAATCGCCCCGCGGATGCGCATGGTGCAGTAGGTCTCGAACTTCACGCCGCGGGTCGGGTCGAACCCGCGCGCCGCGTCGATCAGCCCGAACACTCCCGCCTGAATGAGATCCTCCAGTTCAAAACTCTTGGGCAGTTTCGCCAGCAACCGCTCGGCGATGTAGCGGACCTGGGGGAGGTACTGGTAGATGATCTCGTTGCGCAGTTCCTCCGCGCCGGAGGCCTTGTAGTCCTGCCAGAGTTTTTCGATGTCCCGGATCGCGGTCTCGTCCACGTCGCGCCTCACGCCTTTCACGCCCGTCCGCGGAAACGGCCGCCCGGCCGCGCCTCCGGTATCGCCGGAGAGCCGGACGCTGACATGAATAATATCACGCCAGCGGCCGCAAGCAAACCCAATTTCATAAATTATGATTCGTAAACTCCCCGGCCCCGCCCGGACCGATTGACGCCCCGGACCCCGCGGCCTACAATCGCCCCTCCAGGCATATCGAATCCCACGCCGAACCCCGGAGGGTGCGATGAGGATCCGCTTCGCGGCTCTGTTCCCGGTCTCCCTGGCGCTGCTGTGCGCTTCGGCTGCGGCGACGTTCGCGCCGGGCTGCGACTCCAAGGGCGTTGGCGCCGAAACCGCCACTCGCGATGCCCCGCGCGCGGCGGCCGGCGCCGAAAGCGCGCCGGCGACTCCGACCCCGAAGAGCGGCGAGAAACCCGCGCCCGCGCCCGTCACCCCCAACGCGGCCGCGCCCGCCCCCGAAGCCACAAAACCGGCCGTGCCGGCGCCCGAGGCCGACAAGCCGGTGGTACCCGCCCCCGAAGCCGCAAAACCGGCCGCGCCCGCCCCTGAAGCCGCAAAACCGGCCGCGCCGGTGCGCGGGACAGTGATCAAAATTTTCTCCAGCCTGCCGCGGACAGGCAGCGCGAAGGCGCAGACCGACACCATCGTGAACGGCATCAAGATGGCGATCGACGAGAACGGCGGCCAAGTCGCGGGCTTCACGCTCCTGTACCAGGACCTCGACGACGCCACCGCCGCCGCGGGCAAGTGGACGCAGGACGCGGAGATCCGCAACGCGCAGCAGGCCATCGACGACCCGGACGTGATGGTCTACATCGGCACCTACAACTCGGGCGCGGCCAAGGTCTCGATGCCGATGCTCAACAACGCCGACATCCTGATGATCAGCCCCGCGAACACCTGGCCGGGGCTGACGAAACCCGGCGCGGGCGATCCCGGCGAACCCGACATCTACCGGCCGAAAAAGAAGATCAACTACTGCCGCGTCGTCCCGGCCGACGATCTCCAGGGGCCGCTGGGCGCCGACTGGGCCAAGGAGATGAACGTGGGGAAGGTGTACATTCTTGATGACACCGAAGTGTACGGAAAGGGCATCGCCACGCTCTTCAAGGAACGGTGCCAGGAGATCGACATCGAGGTGCTTGGCCACGAGAGCATCGCCGCCAACAAGCAGGAGTTCCGGTCGCTCATGACCAAGATCAAGGGAACCAACCCCGACCTGGTCTACTTCGGGGGCACCTCCCAATCCAAGGGCGGCCAAGTGGCCAGCGACATGGTGAGCGTGGGGTTGACCTGCAAGTTGATGGTGCCCGACGGCTGCCGCGAACAGGCCTTCATCGAGGCCGCGGGCAAGGAGAACCTGGAAGGCCGGTGCTACGTGACGTTCGGCGGCCTGCCGCCGGACCAGCAGAAGGGCCGGGGCAAGGCCTTCGTCGACCGGTACGTGAAGAAGCATGGCGGCATGCCCGACGCCTACGCCATTTACGGCTATGAGGCCGCCCAGGTGGCGGTGGAGGCGATCCGCCGCGCCGGGAAGAAAGACCGCGACGCCATCCGGGCGGCTGGCGTCTCCATCAAGGACTTCGACGGCGCGCTCGGGAAATGGTCGTTCGACGCCAACGGCGACACGACCCTGAAGACCATGAGCGGCAGCGTGGTGAAGGGGGGCGAGTTCGTGTTCGTCAAGATTCTGGGAGGAGAGTGAGGGCAGGGACTTCGCGTGCGGCGCGAGAGAACCGCGCGGAGAAACCCCGATTGCGCGTAGAACCCGCGCCGGTACAATCGGATCGGGGGTTTCGTGCCCCGCTGGCGGGAAGGACGAACCGCGACATGCCGACGACCGAAGACAAAGTGCCCTGGTGGCTGGTGTTCCTGGGCGCGGTTGCTTCCGCGATGGGAGGCGTGGAGGTGGCTCTCACGCTCGCCGACCGCCTTTGCGGCGTTCATCACTGCCCGCCTTGCGGCGCCGTCGTCCAGAGGGGGCGGTCGCGGTGTGTTCGCAAAGAGTGCGCGGCTGAATTTCGATGGCGGTGAGTCCCACCGACTATGCGGACGCGTGGAGGCGACTTGGCGCGCTGGATCGCGCCTTTTTCACGTCCGCGGCGGCGTGACAGGGACGTACAAGAACGATCTGCACCCGCGACAGGAAGGCAGGTTGCGTGACGGGCGCGCGGAAGTACAATCGGGGTTGAAAGTCGACCTCTCCAGTGGCGAACCGCCCCATGCCGACACCCAACGACAAGGTTCCTGGCTGGCTCGTCTTCCTTGGCGCGGTCGCCGCCGGCCTCGGGGGCATGGCCATCGCCGCGATGCTGGCTGAAAGTCTGTCCGACGTTCACCAATGCCCGCGATGCCTGGCGGCGGTTCGGCGCGGGCAGCAACGATGCCCGCGTCGAGAATGCCGCGCGCGCCTGCAATGGCGGTGAATCCATCCCACTTCACCGACGCCTGGAAATCGCTGAACGCGCTCGACCGCGTTTTCTTCGTGTATGTCGCGACATTCGGTTTGGCGCTGTGGGTAACGCGCGGAGAGACGGCGCGTTGTGCGCCCTGTATCGCCTTGCTTCTCGATGCGTGGCCGTACGTGTTCGCCTCGTACGTCGTGCTTTGTTTTTTTGCGCAGGCGCTCAGCTATATCGTGAAACGTCGTTCGACGGCGTATGCGCCTTCAGAGATCGCCGATGAGAGCGACAAAGACGCCCAAGGGCGACCCGTTGCCTCGGAGAGCCCTTCCGGCGAAGGATGATGCCTCTACGGCCGTATCGATCGCTTCTTCCGCCGGGAAACAGAAGGGTCTCTGACGGGAAGAAACCGCCCCCATGCTTCTCGTCGCCGCATCCAGCCCGTCAGCGTTCGACGTGTTCCAGCAACATCTGCTCATCGGTCTCTCCACCGGCGCGCTCTACGCCCTGATCGCGCTGGGGTACACGATGGTGTACGGGATCATCGAGTTGATCAACTTCGCGCACGGCGACCTCTTCATGCTGGGGTCGTTCCTGGCGCTGACCATCATCGGGGCGATCGCGCCGGAGGGGCCGGGCGCCGGCGCCGCCTTCCCGGCCGTGGCGGTCTGCTTCCTGGCCGTGCCGATCTTCTGCGCGGCCCTCAACCTGACGGTGGATCGTCTCGTCTACCGGCCGCTGAGGAGCGCTCCCAAGTTGGCGCCGCTGGTGTCGGCCATCGGCGTGAGTTTCGTCTTCATGAACGCCGGGCTGCTCTGGAAGGGGGCGGCCGACATCCACTTTCCGGACCTGATCCCCGGCGACAACCTGCTCGGCGACTCCGCCGTGCGGTTCACGGCGAAAGAGGTGCTGGTGCTGGGCGTGACCGCGCCCACCATGGTGGGCCTCACGCTCTTCGTGAAGTACACCCGCCTGGGGAAGGCCATGCGCGCCACGGCGCAGAACCCCGCCGCCGCCCAACTCATGGGCGTCAACGTGGATCGCGTCATCGCCGCCACCTTCCTGACCGGCGGCGGCCTGGCCGGCGTGGCCAGCGTGATCTACGGGCTGTACATTAACACCGTCGGGTTCCAGATGGGGTTCCAGAACGGCCTCTACGCATTCACGGCCGCGGTGCTCGGCGGGATCGGGAACATCCCCGGCGCGGTCCTCGGAGGCCTCATCATCGGCCTCGTGCGGTCCCTCGGCAGCGGGTACATCGACGAGAAGTGGACGAGCGCGCTCATCTTCGGCATCCTCATCGTGATCCTCATCTTCCGGCCGACGGGCCTTC
>JACQVU010000212.1 GCA_016209585.1 Planctomycetota bacterium | reverse complement strand
GGGAAGGGCCGCACGGGGGGGCGCCGGCGAGCCGGTGGTCTCGGCCATCGTGTCGCTCTACCGCGCCGAGCGTTTCGTGCGCGGGCTGCTCGATGACCTGCTCGCGCAGACCATCGCCGACCGGTTGGAGATCGTGATCATCGACAGCGGCTCGCCGGAGAACGAACGCTCCATCGTCGAGGAGTATCAGCGCCGCCACACCAACGTCGTGTACTATCGCACGGCGGCGCGGGAGACGCTCTACGCCGCGTGGAACCGCGCGGCGCGCCTGGCGCGCGGCCGCTACCTCACCAACGCCAACGCCGACGACCGCCACCGCCCCGACGCCCTGGAGCGGCTGGCGGCCGCGCTGGACCGCGACCCGGAGGCCGCGCTGGCCTACGCCGATCTCGCCGCCACCGCCGCGGCCAACGCCCGTTTCGAGGAAGCGCCGATCATCGGCCACACGCGCTGGCCGGACCACGATCCCCGCCTGCTCTTTCGCGTCTGCTACGTCGGCCCCCAACCCATGTGGCGCCGCGACCTGCACGAGCGGCACGGCTTCTTTGACCCGGAATTCCAGTCCGCCGGCGACTACGAGTTCTGGCTGCGCGTCGCGCGCGCCGAGCGGTTCGTTCACCTGCCCGAAGTGTTGACGCTCTACTACTCCTCGGGCGAGGGGATCGAACAGGGCAACCCGGCGCTCTCCCGCGAAGAATCGGAACGCGCCCGCGAGCGTTACTGGCCCCACTCCTGGGGCGAGCGCCCGAAGCCGGGCGGAACCTACTATCGACCGGTCACCGGGGGGAACGGGGCTGGGTGCTAGGGGCTGGGGGTCGGGGGCTGGGCCCAGCACCCAACACCTACCACCCAGCACCTTTGGTGTTGGGGCCGAGGGCGCGCGATCTTTGACGTTGCGCGCGGCGCCCCACTATCGTCAGGGGACCGACCCAATTGAAGGTCGGGCCGCCCGCTGACCACTGGCAACTGCCAACTTCCCTCGAAGGAGGTTCCCATGTCCGACGTCGTCACCACCATGCCGCGCATCGGCGACCTGGCGCCCGATTTCAAGGCCATCACCACCCAGGGCGAGATCCAGTTCCACGACTACAAGAAGGGGCAGTGGTGCGTCTTCTTCTCGCATCCCGCCGACTTCACCCCGGTCTGCACCACCGAACTGGCCGAGTTCGCCCGCCGCTCGGCCGAGTTCGAGAAACGCCACACCCGCCTGCTCTGCCTCTCGGTGGACTCCATCCACGCCCATATCGCCTGGCGCGAGAACATCCGCCAGCGGCTTGACGTGGTGCTGAACTACCCGCTGGTGGCTGACGTCAGCATGGAGGTGGCGCGGAAGTACGGCATGATCCACCCCGGCGCGAGCGCCACCGCGACCGTGCGGGCGGTCTTCTTCATCGACCCCAAGAACACGGTTCGCGCGCTGGTCTACTACCCCATGAACGCCGGCCGCAACATCGACGAAGTGCTGCGGATCGTTGACGCCCTCCAGACCGCCGACACCCATTCCGTCGCCTGCCCCGTGAACTGGCGGCCGGGCGACAAGGTGATCGTGCCGCCTCCCAAGACGGAGAAGGAGGTGGAGGAGCGCGCCCGGAGCAACTACGAGGTGATCGACTTCTACCTCGCCAAGAAACAGGTCTGACCAGCCAAGGGGGTCGGGGAGATGGGGAGATGGGGAAATGACGAAGGAAGGAAGGAAGGTGAGAACGTGGGAACGTGAGCATGGGAAAGGCGCACTCCCACGTTCTCCCGTTCCCGCGCCCCTCGTCCCTACGCCCCGCGCCCCTCGTCCCTCGCCTCTCGTCCCGCGCTACTCGTTGACGCCGAACATCTGGGTGAAGTGGGTCAGCCCCTTGGAGTGGCCGACGCCCACGGCCTTCCAGCCGTCTTCGAGGATGTTGCGGTGGTGGCCGGAGGAGTGCAGCCAGGCGAAGAGGGCGGACTCGCCGGTGTGGCCGGCGTCGCTCATGGTGATGTTCTCGCCCACGGCGCCGTCGTAATGCACGTCGCGGGCGCGGAGCGTCGGGGTCTCGCCGTTGGGGTGGCCGGGGATATCATGGGCGAACTTGCCGGAGGCCTTCATGTGGTCGGAGTGGTTGCGGGCGGCCAGCACCAGTTTGGCGTTCACGCTCAGCGCGCGCCGGCTCATCATCATGCGGTACTCGTTGGCGTCCCGGATGGCGGCGCGCTCCTCCCGCGTGAGCGTCACGTTCTTGTCGCCCACGGTCTCGCCCTGCCAGGCCGCGTTCTCGGCCACCACCTTCCGCGACTCTTTGATCATGCGCTCCTCGTTGGCGGTGGCGTAGTGGCTCCGGATGTCCATCAGCCCGTCGAGCAACTGGTCGTACTTGACGTGTTTGAAGGCCTCGCGGCTCCAATAGGCTTCGGCGGGGTCGATGTCTTGCAGTTTGTAATTGGCGTCGCGCATGATGTCGACCGAGGGCTGGGCCTTGTCGGCCATGGCCTTGGAGGTGAAGCGGCCGGGGTTGTCCCAGATCTCCCGCACCCGGGCGACGGCCTCGTCGATCAGTTTCTGTTGCTTGTCGTGTTTCTTCTGCAAGTCGGGATTGTCCCGGTAGGGGTAGGGGTATTTGTCTTTGTCGAAGATGAGCGCCCGCGCCTCGTCGCGACGGCGGTTCAGTTCTTTCTTGAGATCGTTCAACTCCCTGGCGCCGGGCGACGCCGCCAGTCGCTTCTGGGCGGCGTCGTGCTCGCGGATCAGGTGCTCGACGACCTCGCGCCGGACGGAGTCGAAACTCTCCTTGCCGGCGTGGCGCTCGGTGATGTCGCGCAGTTTGAAGAACGCCCGGTCGGAGGCCGCCTTGGCCTCCGACTGCGCCGGTTTCGTGAACCCTTTCTTGAACTCCTTCACCGCCGCGTCGATCGCGTCCAGGTCTTTGGTGCCGGCGAGTTCCGAGGCCAGCAGCCAGACCTTGTTCTGGTAGACGAAGAAGCCCTTTTTCGGCTTGGCGATGCCACGGTAGCGGGCGATGGCGGCGTCAATGCGATCCTTCTGCTCGGCGTTCCCCTGGTCGCCGAGGTACAGGGCCATCAGCGCGGCCTCGCCGGCCCCGCGCGTCTCCGGCGACGCGCAGGCGTAGTGCGCCAGCCCCCAGTAGTAGTTGGGATCGCGCCGTGGCATCGCCTGAAACAGCGCCACCATGTCCGGCGCGGCGATGGCTGACCACCGCTTGGGAACGTCGAACCCCTCCATCTTCACGAACAGACTCTGCTCGTCGGCGCGCGACGGCTTGCCGTTGAAAACGACGAACCCCTCCTTGAGCAGGCCGGCGTTCACGTCGGCGCGCAAGTTGTCGAACAACGCGCGCATCAGCGCGATCTCTTCCCGCCGGGCCGCGAGGCCTTTCCGCAGGTCGGAGGCGGGGTCGAGTTTCGCCATCTCCGCGTCATACGCCTCAAGCGCGCGGTCGTACCGCAGGATGCGCGCCATGGCCTCCGCCGCCTGAACCCGCGCGGCGTCGTACCCCCCGGCGGCGTCGGACGCGCTGGCGACGGTCGCGGTCGTGGCGGGCGCGGGCGCGGGCACGCCCTCCCCTTCGCCGTCCGGGGGCGTGGCCGCCGGGCCGGAGACCCCCGCGGCCGGGGGGGCCGCCGCCGTCTCTCCACCGGTCACGGACGGCGGCGCCACGCCCGCGCCTTCGGTGGGCTTGGCGGCCGCTTCGGCGGCGGCGGCTTCAGCGCGCTCCTTCTCCAGCCGCTCGTGCGCCTTGCGGACGAGGGCGTCGCGCCAGGCGTCGCGCCGGCGCAGGAGGTCATCAAGCGCCGCGCTGACCGCCCCGGCGCTCGGCGTTCCCAGGAGGCGGTCGAGCGTCTCCGAAAGCGTGAGCCTCGCCTCCTCGAATCGGGGGGCCTCGCCCTCGGTCAGCCGGGCGGCCTCGCCCACTTTCCCGTCACAGTACTCGCGCGCGGCGGTCTCGACGCCGGCGCGCTCCTGGACGATGGCCTTTTGCGCGTCGATCTCCACCTTCTGGTACTGCCCCGCCAGACTGGCCGACTCCTTCCCGAACTTCTCCCAGGCCCGCATGGCCTTCTCGAACTCGTTGGAGGTGATCTCCCGCCGCGCCTGGTCGCGGGCGGCGGCGAGCGTGGCCTGAAAATTCTCGCGAAGCGCCTGCCGCGCGGAATCACGCATCTTTTCCGCCCGGCGCGCCTGCTCCCGGCGCTCGGCCCTGGCAGGCTCGCTCTCGTCCGGGAAACTCGCGTCGCGCGCGAACTTGTCCAGGTAGTCGTCCAGCGCGTCCAGCAGCCGCCCGGTGTTCCCCACCCGGGCGATCTCATCCAGGGCGCGCTTGGCGGCGCTCTCCTTCACCTCCTCCACCTTTGTCGGACGGCCGATGAGGCCGGAGAGGTCCGGAGTCAGGTTGAAATACCATGCCGCCACCAGGGCCAGGATCACCACGCCGGCCGCGGCGCCCACCACCGTGGGCGAGGTGAGCCGCCGCCACCGGCTGCCCGGCCCCGTGCCCGCGGGGCGGTGCTTGCGGGCATAGGCCTGGTCGCCGAAGACGAACTTCGAGTCGCCGATCTCCACGACGTCCAGGAAGTTCAAGGGGCGCGCGGCCACCTCCTCGCCGTTCACGCGCGTGCCGTTCGACGAGCCGAGGTCCTCGATCCGCCACCCTCGCTCCGTCAGTTCCAGGCGGCAGTGGTGGCGCGATACCTCCGTGTCCTTCACGTGCAAATCGTTCTCCTCCGTGCGGCCGACCGTCACCACCTTCTGGTCCTTCTTGACGACGTGGCGCCACGTGCCGGAACTGTCGGTGACCGTGAGCGCCAGCGTCTCGCCGTCCGCTTCCCCCGCGGGCGCCACCCCCTCCGCGCCGGCGCCGGCCGGTTCGCCCGGCGCGCCGCCTGCTTCGCCCGCGGCGGCGGAGGCTTCCTTCGCGGAAGAGGCGTCCTCCGGCGCGTCCGGGGCCTTCTCTTTCTTCATCACCGGCCCGTCGCCGGAGGAGACGAACCCGGCCGGCCCGCCGCCACCGCCGCCGGCTGCCTCATCGCCGGTCTCGCCCAGGGCCTCCGGGTCCTCGCCCTTCTTGCGTTCTCCGACCACGATGCGCGCCTGGCCGATCTCGATCACGTCGCCCCACCGCAGGATCTGGGTGGCCACCTTCTGCCCGCGGATGCGGGTGCCGTTGGCCGAGTTCAGGTCGTAGAGCACCAGTTCGCCCTTTTCCTTGGCCAGTTTGCAGTGGTGGCGCGAGGCCTTGTGCTCGCCGAGGACGATGTCGTTGTCTTCCGAGCGGCCCACCGTCAACACCTGCTTGTCGGCCGCCACCTCGATGAAGCGGTCGCGGTCGCCGTCCAGCACCTCCAGGAAGAGCGATTCCTTCGTGGCCAACCCGCCGCCGGCGGGGGCGGGGGGCGGAGCCTGGGCGCCCGGCCCGTCAGAGGCCTCGAACACCAGGCGAGTGGCGCCGATCTCAATGGCGTCGCCGGGGGCGAGCATGTGGGAGGTGACGGGCTTGCCGTTGACCCTGGTGCCGTTGGAGGACTCCAGGTCAACCAACTTGTACGCGCCGGCGGAGAGCATCAACTGGCAGTGCTCGCGGGAGGCCTTGCCCTCCATGATCTGAAGGGTGTTCCCCTCGTCGCGTCCGACCGTGAAGATCTCCTTCGCGGGGTCGATCTCCACGATCCGTTCCTTCCCGCCCTGGATGACCCGAAGACGAAACTTCGCGCCCACGAGCGCCTCCTTCCGTCGATCTGACGAATCCCCTCTCCCGGCGGCCGGCATTCGCCCGGCGGAAGATCGCCGACGGGCCGCCGGGGCGATTCTCGCCCGTGGAGCGCGCAATTTCAAGAAAGCGCCGCCGGGCGCCGATCGCCGAATCGGGCGGCGACGAACGCCAGCGCCTCCTCCCGCGTCGCCACCCGGCGCTCCAGTTGCTCGTCGTACACCGCGTTCAGTATCTCCCGGAAGAGCGGCCCGGGCTGAAACCCCGCCGCGATCAGGTTCCCGCCGTTGATCAGCGGCTGCTCGGCCGCGGGCTGGTGGGCGGTCCGTTCGCTCTCCATCTCCTTCAGTTTCTTCACGCAGAGATCGTGGTTGGCGAGGCGCCCGTGCGAGGCCAGGCAGTCGATGCGGTGCAACTCCAGCAGCGTGGGAAAGCGTTCGGCCATCAGCATGCGGCGCAGCCGGCTCTCGCGCATCTCTCCCACGTGCATGAAGTCCATGTGTCGCCGCACCAGGAACTCCACGGTGTCGATGGTCCGGTTGGGGAAGCGCAGGCGGCGGAGAATCGCCCGCGCCATCCCGGCCCCGACGTTCTGATGGTCGAAGAAACGGATGCGCCCGTCAATCACCTGGGCGGTGGGCGGCTTGCCCACGTCGTGCAGCAGCACGCCCAACGCCAGCGCCTCGTCGCATGGGGCGGGGAGGGTGTCGAGCATCAGCAGCAGGTGGCTCCACACGTCGCCTTCGGGGTGGTGTTCCGGCGGCTGGGCGCACCCCTTGAACGCCACGATCTCAGGCAGCAGCACCGCGAGCACGCCCACGGCGTCGAGCAACTCCATCCCGCGACGGGGGCGCGGCCCGGTGAGGATCTTCACGAACTCCTCGCGCAGCCGTTCGGCCGAGACCTGGTCGATGCGGGGCGCGAGCCGCCGCGCGGCCTCGAAGGTGGCGGGGTCGATGGCGAAGTCGAAACGGGCCGCGAACCGCACGGCGCGGATGATGCGCAGTTTGTCTTCCTCAAAACGCGCCGCCGCGTCGCCGATGCAGCGGATCACCTTCCGCGCGATGTCGTCCCGGCCGCCCACCAGGTCGATCACCTCGTCGTCGGCGGGGTCGTACAAGAGGCCGTTGATCGTGAAATCGCGCCGCTGGACGTCGCCCCGCTCGTCGCAAAACGTCACGCTGACGGGGCGCCGGCCGTCGAGATACCGGCCGTCGGCGCGGAACGTGGCCACCTGGAACTGCTCCCGCCCGTCCAGCACCACCATCACGCCGAAGTGCGCGCCCACGCCGAGCGTCCGCCGGAAGAGCCGCTGCACCTCCTCCGGCCGCGCGCTGGTGGCGATGTCGATGTCGCCCGGCGCGATCCCCATCACCCGGTCGCGCACGCACCCCCCGACGAAAAACGCCCGGTGGCCCGCCTCCCGCAACCGGGAGACGATGGCGCGCGCCTTCTCTTCGGTGGAGCGCGGCATGGCGAGCGGAAAGAGCCACCTGACGAGGGACCAAGCCCAGGCCCGCGCGGCCCCCGCGGGCCGGGGCGCGGGCGGACCGCGGCTTTACGCCCCCGGCGCGGGCGTCGGCGCAGCCGGCGCCGTCGCGGCGGAAGGCCGGCGCCCCCACGGATAGAAAACCAGCAGCAGCACGAGACAGGCGGCGGCCAGCCACATGGGCACGCCGTACAACACCTTGTAGTCCGTGGCGTGGGTGGCCACGCTGGTCACGTCGCGCCCCTCAAAGATGGCGCGGAGCATGTCGGGGAAATCAGCATACTTGCCTTCCGCCAGGTCGCTCACTTTGCCCGCGAACCAGTTGCCGAGCATCACGCCGAGGCCCACGAAGACCAGGTTGAACACCCCTTGCGCGCTGGCCCGCACGTCGGGCGACGTGTTCTCGTCGATGATCAGAAAGGCCACGAACCAGAAACACCCGAAACAGAGGCCGTGCAGCGCCAGCGCCGGCACCACGGCTTCGGGCCGCGCCGCGTAGGCGAACACGGCGAACCGCCCCACGTAGGCCAGCAGCCCGATGAGCAGCAGCCCCTTGCGCCCCACCCGCCGCGCGACGAACGGCATGCAGGCCAGCACCGCGATCTCCGCGATCTGCCCGATGGTCATCAGGCTGCCGCCACTGGCGCCGAACACCTTGTTGAGATTCGCCTGCATCACGGCGGAGAACCCCGCCTCGTTCCCGCCGGCCTTCGGCGAAAGGAGCGTCGACAGGTAGGTGTCGGTGTGGACGAAATAGAACTGGTGCACGCAGGCCATCGGCAGCGCCACCAGCAGCAGCACGACGAGCGCGCGGCTGGCGCGGATCTCACGGATCGCGCCCATCGGCGCGAAAGCCGCCCGCCCCGGGCGCGGTGGGGTGCGGGGCAGCGTGAAGCAGAAAAGGCCCAGCGCCACGCCCAGCAGGGCGCTTAGGCCGAAGGCGTCGCCCCGGGCGGCCATCCAGTCGGCCGCGGCGTACTGGTGGGCGATCCATTGCCCCATCCCGATGCCCACCACGATCCAGCCGATGGTGCCCCAGACGCGCACCTTGCCGAAGTCGCGGTCGCGGTCCGGCAGATGGTGGAACGCCAGGGAGTTGGTCAGCGGCAACGTCGGGGCGTAGACCAGCGAATAGAGCAGACCGAAGAGCAGCAACTCATTGTACGTTTCGACTCGCCCCAACTGCCACACCAGCGCCGCTCCCACGAGGTGGCTGATGCCCAGGAAGCGCTCGGTGTTGAACCAGCGGTCGGCGATCTGCCCGGCCACGAACGGCGCGGCCAGCGCCCCCAGCGCGCTGATGGCGAAGAGGTTGCCGATCTGCCCCCCGGTGAGGCTCCGGTGGTTCTTCAGGAACCCGAAGAACAGCGGCAGCCACGCCCCCCAGATGGCGTACTGCAGGAACATCATCACCGACAGCCGCGTCACCACCCCCCGCGAGGGGAGCGCCGCCCCCGAGGCGGCGGGCGGTTCGGCGGCCGGGCCGGACACGTTGTCAAAAGTCATGGGCGTTTCCACGGCGGGGCCGCGGGCGGCCTAGGAACAGCCGCCGCCGAGATCGTTCCCCGTGAGCAACCGGTAGGCTTCCAGGTACTTCCCGGTGGTGTTCGCCACCACTAAAGCCGGCAGCGCCGGGCCGGGCGCCTGCTTGTTCCAATCGAGCGTCTCGAGGTAGTCGCGGACGTACTGCTTGTCGAACGAGGCCTGGTTGCGCCCCGGCGTCCACGCGGCCCGCGACCAGAAGCGGGAGGAGTCGGGCGTGAGCACCTCGTCGACCAGCAGGATTTCGCCGCGGGCCAGGCCGAACTCGAACTTGGTGTCGGCCAGGATGATGCCCCGCCCCTCGGCGTGCCGCGCGGCGCGGGCGTAGAGATCGAGGGAAAGTTTCCGCAGCGCCTCGGCCGTCTTCTGGCCCACCAGGTTGGCGACGCCCGCGAAGTCGATGTTCTCGTCGTGCCCCACCGCCGCCTTGGTGGCGGGCGTGAAGATCGGCTCCGGTAACTTGTCGCACAGACGCAGGCCGGCCGGCAGGCGGACGCCGCACACCCGGCCGCTCTTCTGGTAGTCTTTCCAGCCGCTGCCGACCAGGTAGCCGCGGACCACGCACTCCACGGGGAAGACCTCGGCCTTCACGCACCACATGCTCCGGCCGCGCAACTGGTCGGCGTACGGGCGCGCCGCCGCCGGCATGCGCGCCACGTCGGAGGCCAGCAGGTGGTGCCGCACGCCCGCCTCCCGCCCGAGGAGGTCGAACCAGAAGAGCGACATCGCGGTCAGCACCTCGCCCTTCCTCGGAATCGGCGTCGGCATCACCACGTCGAACGCCGAGAGGCGATCCGTGGCCACCATCAACAGCCCGTCGCCCAGGTCGTATACGTCGCGCACCTTGCCGCGACGCGGCACTCCCAGCGCCGGACACTCCGTGGTCAAAAGCGGCGCGCCCATGCTCGTCACTTGCGCTCCTCGCCGGCGGCCTTCTCGCCGCCGCCCGCGGCCAGAAGGCCGAACCCCAGCACCATCAGCCCTACCACCACGAGCGCCGCGAAGGCGGCGGCGGAGCCGAGATAATAGAGCGCGGCGCCCACCACGCCGACCGCGAAGAGGACAAAGCCGGCCAACGCGATGCCGCCGGCGAGCAGGCTGTTGTTCTCTTCCATAAGAAGGCCGCCTCCTGAAGCGACTCTCACGCGAAACCGCGGGCCGCGCCCGCCCCCCAAGGC
>JACQVU010000234.1 GCA_016209585.1 Planctomycetota bacterium | reverse complement strand
GGCCACGCAGGGCGCGGTCCAGGCCGCCGGTTGCTCCGGATATCGCGCGTTCGGCCGAGCCGGTCAGCGCGCGCAACTCCTGGGCGATCGCGCGGGCCTGGCGCGCGGAGGCGGCGACGCCCGCCGGCGCGGGGGATCGCCCTCTTGCGGCGGCCGGGGCGGCGATCTGGTCGGCGATCTGGCCGGCCAGGCGTCGCGCGCGGTCGATGTCGGAAAGGCTCGCGCGCAGCGTCGCCAGGTGGGCGCGGGTCTCGGCGGCGCCTTCGAGGATCGCGTCGAGGTCGGCCAGATCGGCGCGCGCGGTTCGGTCCTCCGCCTCGGGCCCAGGCGGCGCCGGTTCGTAGCGCGCTCGTGAGGGCGTCCCGCGGCGGTCCACCTCCGCGGGCGCGGGGGGCGCACCCTCTTCCGCCGGCGACGCCACGGGCCGCGTGGCCACCGGGGTGGCCGGCGGCGGGGCGGCGAGGGCCTTCAGCCCGGCCTGCATGGCGTCGACCCCGGCGAGCAGGCGGTCGATGGTCTCCTTTGGAACGGCGGCCGACGAATCGCGCAGCGGGGCCAGGGCGTCTTCCAGGGCGTGGGCGTGCTCGGCGATGGCGTGCTGGCGCACCACGCGAGCCGCGCCCTTGAGGGTGTGGGCCAGGCGGAGCAGGCGCGGCGCGGCCTCGGCTGGGCGCGCGCCGCGTTCGAGGTCCAGCACGCCGCAGCCGATCTGCTCCAGCAGGTCGCGCGCCTCCACCCGGAAGTATTTGTACGGATCGTCGGGCATCAGACCCCCGCCGCCGCCCCTTGCGGCTGCACCAGCCGGAGCAGATCGCGCGACAGGCTCGCCAGTTGCGACGCGGTCTGCAGCGTCTGGCTGGAACTGACGGCCGTTTCCTTGGTGGCCTGGGCGACGTTGGCGATGGCCGCGTTGACCTGCTCGACGGCCGTGGTCTGTTGTTTGGTGGAGAGTTCGATCTCCCGCGCGGCCTCGGTGGTGGTGGAGACCAGCCCGCCGATCTCCTTGAAGGAGGAGGCCACGTCGGCGAACTGCCGGGAGCCGCCCTCCACGGCTTTGGCGCCGGTCTCGGTGGCCATGACGGTGGTGTTCACGGCGCCGCGCACCTCGTCGATCAGCGCGCGGATTTCCTTGGTGGAGCCGGCCACCCGATCGGCCAGTTTGCGGATTTCGTCGGCCACCACGCCGAAGCGTTTGCCCGTCTCGCCCGCGCCGGCGGCCTCGATGGTGGCGTTGATGGCCAGGATGTTGGTCTGCTCGGCCAGTTCCGCGACGATCTCCAGCACGGCGCCGATCTGCTGCGACTTGCCGCCCAACTCCAACATGTGGTTGACGATGAGGTCCACCTGACGCCGGATGGCGCCGATGGCCTCGTGCGCGCGCTCCACCGTGCCGTCGCCGGTGCGCGCCGCCGAGGCCGTCTTCCCCGCGATCTGCGCCACCCGCTGGGCGCTCTCGGCGATCTGGCGCGACGTGGCCAGCAATTCGTTGATCGTGGTGGTGATCTCGCTCATGGCGGTGGCCTGCTCTTTCGCCCCCGTCGCCTGCTGGTTGGCGGCGGCCTGCAACTCCGCCGAGGACCCCTGCACCTGCCCCACGGCCGCGCCGATCTGCCGGCCCAGCGCGCGGGTGAGCAGGATCGCCGCGCACGCGGCGGCGATCACCGCCACCACGGCCACCGCGATCACCACCGTGATCGCCATCGAGGCCTGGTCGCTGGCGGCGCGTTCGGCTTCGTCCAGCAGAGATTTCTCGCGCGTCACGAGAGATCCCATAGTCGCCGCGAGGGCGTCGCGCTTGGGCAGCGCCAGGTCGTCGAACGCCTTGGCGATGTCGGCCGGCGCGGCCTCCTTCTTCTTCAACGCCATGACCACTTCCAGCGCGCCGTGGTGCTCGTTCTCCTGACGCTCCACGGTGGCCACCAGGTCGCGCCCCGCCTCCGTGAGAACGAACCCCCGCAGTTCAATGATGTCCGTGGCGACTTTCTGCCGCATCTCCGCGAATCGGGCCTCGAAGCGGCTCTCTCCGGTGAGAAGGAAACCACGGGCGGCAGCCACCTTGTGTTCCACGTCGGCGCGGAGCGCCTCGGCGGCGATGAGGGCCTGCGCGTTGCGGTCGATGACCAGGTCTTTGCTCGCCACCACCGCGCGCAGCGCGTAGATCGCCACCACGCCCATGACCAGCGTCAGCGCCACCGTGCCGGCGAACCCCACGCCGACTTTCTGCCCGAACGTCCAGGTGCGAGCCATGCGTCGTCTCCCCTTTCTTTCATCCGTGCCCGTTGTTGCTGTTCGCAAGCGCGGCGACCAGCGCCGCGAGATGGACCACCGGCCGCGCGATGCCCCCGTGGCGCAACACTTCCCTTGGAGGAGGCGGCTCGCCCGGCGCTTGCCCCCCAACCTCCGCTACCACCTGTGCCCGCGAGACCCGCGCGAGACCCTCGTACCCGTGAAACCCGAACGCCACGGGGCTCGTCCCCGCCCCAGCCGCCACCGCCAGCCAGCGCGGCGGCGTTGGAGATGGGCAGCCCAGCAGGCGCGCGAGGTCGTACACCGGAAGAATGGTTCCCCGGACGCACGCCAACCCAAGGAGATCGGGCGGCGCGCCCGGAAGCGGGGTGATGATGGCGTTCACCTGGACTCCAGCCACCTCGGCCAGCGCCAGCGCGAACGAGCCCGTGCCCGCCCGCACGGCCAGGAACGCCACGTCGTCGCGCGAAGCGGCCAGCCCCGGCGCCGCGAACGAGAGATCAAACGCCCGCCGCAACTCGGCCGCCCGCCCGGCGAGGGCTTGCGCCTGTGTGGTCATGCCTGCCCTCCCAGCGCCGAGATCTCCGCCCGGCACAGCGACGCCAGCGCCTCGCGGCTGAACCCCCCGCCGAACAACACCAGGCGGGAGGAGTCTTCCCGTTGCAGCAACGTGAGCGCCTGGGACAGTTCGCCCAGCGCGCGCTCGCGCTCCCCCGCCCGCCGCGCCATCAACCCCAGGTGCAGGCGCGGCATCGCGAACCCGGGGTCCAGGTAGGCGGCGGTCTGATCGTGGTCGGCCGCCGCCCGGCCGTCGCCGGCGCGCTCCCGGCACAACGCCAGCAGGTAGTGCGCCCCGGCGTTGAGATCGTCACGCGAAAGCAGGCGGCGGCAGGTCTCCTCACACTCGTCTGGCCGTCCCTGCTGGACGAGCAGCGCGGCGTGCAGCAGCAGCACGTCCGGATCCCCGTCGCTGCCGGGCGGCAGCGCGCGCAGGTGGAGGAGCGCGTCGGCGAACCGCTCGCGCGCCAGCAACTCCAGCGGCTGGCTCAGGTCCCAGGCGGGCGCGGCCTCCAGCCCAGGCGTTTCGCCGCCGGGCCTCGCCCCGGCGGCGGGACGGACGTCGGAAGCGTCCGCCGGTGGCGATCCCACCACCTCGGCCGCATCGTGAGCGGCGGCAAGGGCTGAAATGCGCTCGGTGGCGCGACCGATGACCTCGACCCAACTCGCCGCCTGGGCCACGTCCACCGCCGACGGCGCGAAAGGCTCGGGCGCGGCCGGGGCGCGCGGGGGCGGGGCCTGCCCGGCCTCTTTCTTCTGATAGTAGAAAGTGTCGTGGGTGTGCAGGAGGTGGAAGGCGTTCGACAGGCCCCGGAGCGTCTCCGCGTGGCCGAGGAAGAGGTAACCGCCCGGCGCCAACGCGGCCTCCACGCGGGCGACAGCCGCGCGGGCCGCCTCGGGCGTGAAGTACATGAGCACGTTGCGGAAGAAGACCACGTCGAACGGCCCGGGGGGCCAGGCTGCCAGGTCGCCCCCGGCCAGGTTGCGCGCCTCGAACGACACCATCGCGCGGATCGACTCCTCCACCGCCAGTTCCCGGCCCTCAATCTGGAACCAGCGGCGGCGCGCTTCGCCCGTGGTCTCGCGCAGCGCCCAGGGCGAATACCGGCCACGCCGCGCCCGATCCAGCGCCGTGGGGTTCACGTCCACCGCCAGGATTGAGACCCGGGCCGCCGCCTCTTCCAACGTTTCCCGCGCCACCATGGCCACGGTGTACGGTTCCTCTCCGGTGGCGCACCCGGCGGAGAGCACCCGCAGCCTCGCCCCCGCCCCGCGAAGGCGCAGAAGGCCGGGAATGGCTTCGCCCGCCAGCGCCCGGAACTGCTCGGCGTTGCGGAAGAAGTAGGTCTCCGGCACCGTCAGGTCCAGGGCCAGCGCGCCGATCTCGCCGTTCTCGAAGTCTGCCTCCGGCGCGTTCAGGTATCTTTCAACGCTCCTTCCGTGCGCCGTGGCCCGACGGTGAAGCAGGTTCTCGATCTGGCTGGTCTTCGTGTCGTCAAGAAAGAGACCGAGCCGGCGGGCGATCAGCGCCCGAAACCGGTCGGCGGGGGCGAGGGCGGGCGTGGCGCCGGGGGTCATGCCAAGCCCTCCCCGCGCGGCAACCGCCGCCACACTTCATCGGGAACGAGACGCAAGCGGTCGAGGACCAGCAGCAACTCGCCGTCCAGCGTTCGCATGGCGCCGACCGCGCCACGGGCTGCCTCCCGCAGCAGCGGCGGGACGTCGCCGGCGACCCCATCGGGGATCGAGCAAATGGTTTCGATGGTGTCGAACGCCAGCGCCGCGAAGCGATCCCCGACTCGCAGCGTCACCAGGCGTGAGTGTCGAGAACCGGACCCACCAAGAAGCGCCGCCACGGACACGACCGGTGTCGGTCGGCCACGGACCACGGAAACGCCCAACACAAACGGTGGCCCGCCGCCCATTGGTTCAACCGGCGGCAGGCGCATGCATTCGGTCACGGCGTCTATTGGTATCGCGCACAGGTGGGCGCCGGCGCGGCAGACCAACATACGACGTTCCGTGGACACGACGCCGGATTCCTGCGTGGCCATAAGTTACACCTGTGCGAAAATCCCTGCCTGTGTTGCATGTTGTGCAAGACACTATCCCTGCTACACCCATCTCCGGTGCGAACCCGCCCGAAACGAACAGAACCTACGGTACTCCCAATCGGACGCGCCAACATACCAGATCGCGCCAACTGGCGCCAGTAGAAATCTATTTCCATTCGTGCTGTGGGCATTACATTCACAATGTCTGAAAACCGTGGACCTTCCGGCCTTTGGACGGGGCGCGGGGATCGGAAGACAGGCGGAAAGTTGTCAGTTGTCAGTACGCGGCGTCCCGTCCCCGATCCCTCTCTCCTGATCCTCCCGTTCCCAGTTCCACCATCCGCAGCGCGCGCCGGTACTCCTCCGGCGTGTTGATTCCCAAAACCACTCCCGCATCATCAACGTCCAACTCCGCTACCCGCCCCGCGTCCCTGCGTGTGACGCTGTGTCCAGGATCGGCCGCGCCCAAGGCCAGAAACTCCCCCGCCAGCGCCATCCGGAAGAACGCGGGGTGGCCGCGGCGGCCGGCGTGGCGCGGCAGCAGGATGCTCTCTCCCCCCGGCAGAGCGGTGAAGGCCGCCATCAGCGCCCGCACCGTCTCCGCCCACACCAGCGGCATATCGACCAGCGCGAGCGCGAACCCGTTCGGCGGCGGCGAGGCGCTCACAATCGCCCGCAACCCGCGTTGGATGGAAGTTGTCTGACCCCCTTGCCAGCCCTCATTGATCACGAAACGGACGCGGCTGTCACTCAACCCCGCGCCCGCGCGGATGCGCTCCGCCTCGTGGCCCAGAACCACCACGGCATCGGCCGCGCCACCGGCCAGCATCGTTTCCGTGACCCGGCGCAGCGCCGTCATTCCCCCCAGGCTGAGCAACGCCTTCGGCGCGCCCATGCGGCTGCTTGCGCCCGCCGCGAGGATGAGGGCGCTGACGCGGAAGTCAGTGGTCATCGCGCGGCAGCCGCCGGTCGGCGAGCCGGCCGGCGCGGGCCGCCTTGGCGCGGCGGCGACGCTGTTTGGAGGCCGCCGAGGGCCGGGTGGGCCGGCGCGGGGTGACCGGCGCGAGCGCCCGCTCCAGCAACCGGCGCAGGCGCTCGACGCACGCTTCCCGGTTGCGCGCCTGGGTGCGGTGCACGCCGGAAACCACCCGCAAGACGCCGTCGGCCGAGATGCGCGGCGCCAGCGCCGCCCGCACGCGCGCCTTCTGCCGGGCGGTCAGCGCGGCCGAGTCCGCCGGGCGCCAGCGCGCCTCCACCCGCGTCGCCCGGCGGTTGACGTTTTGCCCGCCTGGTCCCGAAGCCCGCGAGGCCACGAAGAGCAGTTCCTCGCGGAGCCGGGAGAAAGCAGACGGATGAAGGCGGAATGAGGCGGACAAATGTGGTAGGACGTGAGGAAGCGGGGTCGGGGGTCGGGGGTC
>JACQVU010000206.1 GCA_016209585.1 Planctomycetota bacterium | reverse complement strand
GCCCGCCCGGCCTGCTGCCCGGAGCTCCTAGGCCGCCCGGCCCACCCGGCCTGCTGCCCGGAGCTCCTAGCCCGCCCGGCCTGCTGCCCGGAGCTCCTAGGCCGCCTGGCTCACCCGGACGCGCCTGCGGCGGCTGAGGCGGACGATCCTGCGCGAACACCGCCGAACCGCCCGCCGCCAGCGCGGCGGCGGTCAGCGCAGTCAGGAACAGCTTGGCGGCGGTGATCATGGGTGTGGTCGCTACTTCCCGGCGCCGTCAGCCGGCGCGTTGGAGGTGTCGCCCGAGTCGGCCGACCGCTGGCGGCCGAACAAGACGGAAAAACTACTGCCCGCCGCCCCCGTCATCCGCAGGCGGTTCCGGCGGCGCGTGCGGGGCGTGAGGCGGCGCGGGCGGCCCGTGCGGCGCGCCCGGCCCGCCGGGGTTCGGCCCACCTGGGCGCGGCCCGCCGTGATGCGGCATACCCGGACGAGGCGCGCCCGGATGTGCTCCCGGTTGCGGCCCGCCGTGATGCGGCGCCGGTGCGCCTTCCTGGGGACCAGCCGGCGGCTGTTCGCCTTCGGGCGGCGTCTGGTTGCCCTCGCCTTCCTCGTGGTGGCGGCGCATCTCTTCCTCGTGGCGCCGGCGCTCTTCAAGGAAGCGCTCGCGCTCCTCCGGCGTCATCCGTTCGAGTTTGCGCGCCAGATACTTCTCACGCAGGCGCCGCGCGGCCTCGGCCCGCTGGCGGGCGAGAGCCTCTTCCATCTGGCGGATATCGGCCATCCACTCTTCGCAGTCAGCCGGATCGACCTCCGGCGGCATCGGAGGAGGCCCAGCCTGCGGCCCGGGCCAATGCGGCCCACCACCGGGACCCCCCGGACCGCCCGGACCACCTGGACCCTGCTGCCCACCACCCGGCCCGCCTTGAGCGCCCGGACCACCCGGCCCGCCGGGACCCTGCGGCCCGCCCGGTCCACCCGCGAAGGGCGGAGCGCCTTGACCCGGCCCCCGCGGCCCGCCGCCCGGACCACCCGGCCCGCCTTGAGCGCCGGGGCCACCAGAACCACCAGGACCACCCGGACGTTGCGGCCCGCCCGGCCCGCCGGCGAACGGTGGACCGCCCGGACCCGACCCCTGCGGCCCGCCGCCCGGACCGCCCGCGTTCGGCCCACCCGGCCGGCCCGGAGCACCTGGGCCGCCCGGCATTCCCGGCCCCTGCGGCCCGCCACCCGGCCCACCGGCCCCCGGCCCACCTGGCCCACCCGGACGACCCGGACGCGCCTGCGGCGGCATCGGCGGCCGCTGGCCAGGCCCCGGCTGAGGCGGCATGGGCCGCGCCTCGGGCCGCGCGCCCGGACCGGGCGCCGGCATCGGCCCCGGCCCGCCACCGGCCGCCGGGTCCGGCGGCTGCGGTGGACGATCCTGCGCGAACACCGCCGAACCGCTTGCCGCCAGCGCGGCGGCGGACAGCGCGGTCAGGAACATCTTCGAGATCGTGCGCATGAAAACCCTCACTTCCCGGCGCCGTCAGTCGGCGCGTTGGAGGTGTCGCCGGAGTCGGCTGGCGCCGCTTCCGCGGGCTTGTCGCCATCGGAGGCCGGGGCTTCCTCGGCCGGCTTCGGTTCTTCCGCGCCCTCCGCCGGCGGCGCGGACTCGTCGGCGTTGGGTTTGTGCGCCAAGCCAGCCTCGTGGCGCTTCTTGGCCTCCTCCCGCAGTTTGGCGGCGCGCTCCTCGGCCTCTTTCTTGCGCTGGGCTTCCTCGGCGAGGAATTTTTCGCGCTGTTCGGGAGTGAGGCGCTTGAGGTGGCGCTCGCGATACTCAGCCTTGAGTTTGGCGACGGCCTCGACGCGCTCCGTGCGCAGACGCTCCTGGACATCCTTCGGCGTCAGCCCCTGCTCCTGGAGTTCCTTGCGCTTCTTCGCCAGTTCCTCCTCGATCTTGCGGCGCTGCTCACCGTAGGACTCTTTGTCTTTCTCATGGACCTCGGGCGGGTTCGCCTCTTCACCCTCCTTGGCGTCGCCCCCCGGCTGACCGGCGGCCGGAGCGCCCGGAGCGGCCGGCGCGTTCGGCGCGGCGTTCGGGTTGGCTGGCGCACCTGGAGCGGCGGGAGCGTTCGGGGCCGCGTTGGGGTTGGCGGGAGCGCCCGGCGCGGCCGGAGCCGCCGGAGCGTTCGGCCCGGCTGGAGCGGCGCCCGGACGGCCCGGAGCCGCCGGCTTGCCCGGCGCGCCCGCGCCACCACCGGCGCCACCGCCCGCGCCCGCGGCGCCAGGGGCGGGCCGTGCGCCCGGAGCGCCCGGCGCCGACGGCTTGCCCGGAGCCGCGGGCGGCTGGGCGGGCGTGCCACCGCCCGCGGGCGGCTGCGGCTTCGCGCCGGGCGCGGCGACGGGCGGCATGGGCCGCGGTTCCGGCTTCCCCTTCGGCGGCATCGGTTGCGCGACCGGGGGCGCCGGCTTGGCCTGCGGCGGCATGGGCCGGGCCTCCGGCTTGGCGGCGGGCGCCGGGGCCGGGGCCGGCGCGGCCGGCCGCGTGCTGGCGGCGGGGTCCGTCGGTTGCTTGGGCCGATCCTGGGCGGCCAGCGGGTTGCCCGCGACCAGCCCGGCGACGGCAGCGAGGCCGATGAGCAGATGGTGACGATGGGATGCCGTGGACATGCGAGAAAATCTCCCGGAGGGGTGTCGCGACTCACACCTCACCGCGTGACTGAACGAGAATGGTACCAACCAGGTTAACCCGGTGGAACCGGAAAAGTTTCGGGCCCATCTCCCCATCTCTCCCCTCCCCATCTCCCATCTCCCCTCACCGCTTCCGCTTCGCTTTCGCATCCGCCACGCGCTTCCGGCAATCGGCGATCTCGCTCTCCACGCCGGTTTTCTTCGCCAGGTCAAGCGCCCGCTCGGCTGCCCGCACCGCCTCTTTGAACCGGCCCGCCCCTTCGTGAAGAAGCGACAGGTTGAACAGCGTGTTCGACGCCCCCATCACGTCGCCCAGACGTTCCTTGATCGCCAGCGATTCCTTGTAAAGGCGAAGTGCCTCGTAGTACGCGCCGCGCGCCTGTTGGATGAGCGCCATGTTGTTCAGCGTCGCGCCCCGGCCCTCTTCGTCGCCCAGGCGTTCCTTGATCGCGAGCGATTCCTCGTGCAGGCGAATGGCCTCGTCGTACGTGCCGCGCGACTGGTGCATGAACGCCATGTTCCCCAGCGTCTGGCCCCGGCCCTGTTCGTCGCCCAGGCGTTCATCGATTGCCAGCGATTCCTCGTAGATGCGAAGTGCCTCGTCGTACGCGCCGCGCGACTGGTGGATGTTCGCCATGTTGTTCAGCGTCATGCCCCGGCCCTGTTCGTCGCCCAGGCGTTCACTGATCGCCAGCGATTCCTTATAGAGTCGCATGGCCTCGTCGTACGCGCCGCGCGCCCGGTGGATGATCGCCATGCCCATCAGCGTCTGGCCCCGGCCCTGTTCGTCGCCCAGGCGTTCAAAGATCGCCAGCGATTCCGCGTAGAGGCGCATGGCTTCGTCGTACGCGCCGCGCGCCCGGTGGATGTTCGCCATGTTGCCCAGCGACTGGCCCCGGCCCTGTTCGTCGCCCAGGCG
>JACQVU010000205.1 GCA_016209585.1 Planctomycetota bacterium | reverse complement strand
GCTTCCACCGGCGCGTGCGGGTGTGACGAGCGGCGGCAATCTGCCGTACTCCAAAGCCTCCGTTTCCACTCGCGGGCGCGGGCGGGGCGTGGCCGCGGCGCGGCGGGCGCGATAGAATCCGCGAATGATCCAGCCTCCCGAAGTGAGTCTGCGGTGTCTCGGTTGTGGCGCGCCCTTTCCGCTGGCGGGGGATCTGGCCTCGCCCGCGGCCTGCCCCTCGTGCCGGCGGCTCTTCCCGCGCACCACCGGGGGGGCTTTGATCACCCTGCCGGGCGAGATGATGTCGGCCGTGGTGCGGGAGGTGCGCGACTTCTGGGAGACCGGCGCGCAGTGGCGCATCTCCAACGATCTGCAGGGACTGCCGAAGGGCGGCTATGAGGTTGACGATGCCCCGCGGCTGGCCGAGACCCTTTTGCGCGTCCGCGGCGTTGAGATTTCCGGTTTCCTGCTCGACCTCGGTTTGGCGGGCCGCAAGGCGCTGGAGATCGGATGCGGGCCGGGCGACTATTCGATCATGATGGCCGACGCCGGCGCGCAGGTGGTGGCGCTGGACATCTGCCCCACGCGCGCCAACTCCGCCGCGGTCGGGCTTCGCACGCTCGGCGCGCTGAAGGAGGTTCGCGGCGCCGGCGTGCAGGGCAGCGCCGAACAACTGCCCTTCGATGACGCCCAGTTCGACCTGGTCTTCTCTAACGGTGTCCTCCATCACACGCCCGACACCCCCCGCGCCTTTCGCGAGGCGCACCGGGTGTTGAAGCCCGGCGGCCTCTTCCTTTTCAGCCTCTACCACCCATGCTCCCGGGAGTTCCTGGTGGAGACGCTGCTGATCCAGGGGATCCTGCAACTGCGCCTCTTCCGCTACGGCCGGAACTGGCTGGGCCACTCCACCGAGTGGACCGACGCCCCCGGCCGCCGCGCCGACCGGAGCCTTTTGCGCCGGTTCCTCTTCCCCCGGCCGAACCACAACCCGGTCACCCGGGTCTACACGCTCCGCGCGGTCCGCAAACTGTGCGACGGGTTCCACTCCCTGTGCCGCCTGACCCCGCGGCGGCTCGACTGGCTGCCGGCCTACCTGGCCACGCGGTAGCCTCACCACAGCAGCCGCCGCAGCCGGGTGTATCCGGCGGCGGCGGCGGCAGCCAGGTGGCGCAGGGGCGGGGTCGTCGCGCCGGCGTCGGCGCCGGCGCGGTGATAGGCGGAGAGGAAGCGGAGGAGATCGGCGCGGGGAACGGCCGCGCCCGACGTGTGGCACAGTTTGTCAAGCGAACGGTTCAGCCGGGCCAGGTTGTCGATCCGTTCAGCCTCCGCGAGCGGCGCCGCCCGCTGGCGCGAGCCGGCGACGTCGATGATCAGCGCCCGCGCGGGATCGCCCTCCCGCGCCAGCAGGTTGCGCAGGTTGAGGTCGGCGTGGTAGAAGCCCGCGTCATGAAACGCTCGCACCACTCGGCCCGCCGCCCGGATCGCCTCGCGGCGGCGCGCGCGCCCGGCCCGGGACTCCGGCCCGTTCTCCGGGGCGGTCACGAAGTTCCAGAGGTCCCGGGCGTCGGGGATCTCCTCGGTCACCAGATGCGCCAGCAAGAGACCGTGCCAGCGGCGGGTGAGCGCCAGCGCGACCACCGCGGGCGTGGCGATGCCCGCGCGGGCCATCCGCAGCGTGAGCGCCACCTCCTCGACGAACCGCCCGCCTCGGAGGAAGCGATCCCCCGTCAGCGGACGGAGCAGCCCGCCGTGCCGGCACCGCTTCACCACGAACGTCCGGCCGCCGGCCGCGTAGACGGCCGACTCGCCGCGGCCGGGCAACGCGCGCACCGGGCGGCCGAGCCGCTCGCGCAAGAGGGCGGGCCGGGCGGTGTCGAACCAGCCGGCGACGGTGTCGCCCAGCCCGCGCCGCAGCAGCAGGAGGCCGCGCGCGCTCTCCCAGGCGTCGAACGCCTCGCGCACGTCGTCGGGCAGAGCCATGGCCTCCACATCATCCCCGCATGCCCGCCCGCCGGTAAACCGCCCGTCGGAAAAGTTCCCGCGACTCGTCGGGCACGCTCGCGGTGGGCGGCGGCGCTGGTGGCGGTCGCGCTGGCGGCTTTGGCTGCGGGGTGCAAGGCGCACTCGCCACTGCCGGACGACGGCGAAGGCGACGGGGTAGCGCCCGTCCACCTGCGGGCGGGGGCGGCGCGGGTGGTCATCACGCCCGAAATCCGCGACACCTGGCAAGACGTCAACGGCGACGGCGTTTACGAGCCGGAACTGGGCGACAAGGCCGTGGACGCCAACGGCGACGGCAAGATCGACTTCACCTTCCTCGCCGGCTACGGCAGCCCCCGGCCCGCCACCGGCGTGGCCGACGATCTGCTGGCCAGCGCGCTGGTGCTGGAATCGGGCGGCAGGCGCTACGCGCTGGTGGGCGTGGACATCATGGGGCTTCCCTACCACGACATCCGGCCGGTGATGGAAACGGCGCGGCGCTCGCTGGGCATCGCCGGAATGGTGGTCTGTGCGTCGCACTCGCACGCCAGCCCCGACGCTTTCGGCCTCTGGGGCCTCTCCAGCACGCGCAGCGGGCGCGACGATCGCTACGTCGAGCGGGTCCGGAGCGGGATATTGGAGGCGCTCACCCGCGCCTGCGACGACCTGGCGCCGGCCGAGTACCAGGCCTGGCAGACCAACGACCCCAACGGCATCGTTGATGGCCGCCAGCCGGTGGTCGTCGACGACGCGCTCACGCTCCTTCACGTCGCCACCCACGGCGGGGGGCGAACCATCGCCACGCTCGTGAACTGGTCCAACCACATGGACCTCATGGGCGAAGCCTCGACCCTCGTTTCCTCCGACATCGCCCACACCATCCGCAAGGGGCTGGAGGAGGGCGTGACGCTGCCCGACGGCGAGAAGTTCGCCGGCCTGGGCGGCGTGGCCATTTTCACCGCCGGCAGCATCGGCGGGCAGATCGAACCCCAACCCGGGTCATCCTGGCGAACGGAGACCAGCGACCAGCCGTCGCGTGACGGCGATCGTGAGACCCGCCGCATGGGCTACGACGTGGCCGCGGCCTGCCACCGCCTCATGCGCTCCGGCCGGCGCTGGAGCGGCGGAAACGAGGTCCTGTGGCGCTCGCGCGAGTTCCCCATCGAGATCACCAACGCCCGCTTCGTCGCCGCGCAGAAGGCCGGCGTGCTGCCCACGTTCGACCAGCCGGGCGCGCTGGTGAGCACGGTGTCGGCCCTGCGCCTCGGTCCGCTGGAACTGGTGGCCGTGCCCGGCGAGATCTACCCGGAACTGGTGATCGGCGGCATCGAGTCGCCCGCTGGCGCCGATTTCCCCGGCGAGCCGGTGGAGACCCCACCCATCAAGGCCATGATGTCCGGCCCGGTGAAGGTGGTGCTGGGCTTGGCGAACGACGAGATCGGCTACGTCATTCCGCGCACGCAGTGGGACGAACAGCCGCCCTTCACGTACGGCCAGAGCGAGGCGCCCTACGGCGAGATCAACTCCCTCGGCCCCCACGCCGCCGCCGCCATCCACCGCGAGGTGAAGGCGGCGCTCCGTGACCTGCACGCCCGCGACCCATGAGCCCCGAGGAAAGTTGTCAGTGGTCAGTTGTCAGTTGTCAGGCTGGGGG
>JACQVU010000204.1 GCA_016209585.1 Planctomycetota bacterium | reverse complement strand
GTCGGGGGTTGGGGGTTGGGGAGCGTTGGCGCGGTTGAGCGCGGCTGGCCCGCGGAACTTGCGCGCCCGCACCAGCGCGTGGTCGCCGAACTGCCAGAGCACGGTCTCCGCGTCGGCCGGCGTCATGTCTCCCTCCAGCCTCACCTGCACGCGGCTGGCGCCGTCCGCGGTTTCCTCCACCGTCACGGGCATGCCTTCCTGGGAGAAGAGGGCCGCCGTCTCCCGCACCGCCTGGCGCGGATAGAAACGATGGTCGAACAGGCGCGCCACCGAGTCGCCGGCGTTCTGGCTCATCACGCTTTCTCCCTGGGCTGGGCCGGCGCATGCGGCGCGTTCCCTGCCGCGCCTGAAGTCGCCGCCGCGGGCGAAGGCGCCGGCGCGGAGGTGGCGGGATCGCCGGCCTGGGCCTTGGCGCCGAACCGCTCCTCCCACGGCACCGCGATGCCGAAGGGGTCGTCGAAGTAGTCGTCGGCGGTCTCGTCGTCATAGGGCAGAGCCGGCTCCTGATCGGTGGGCGCGGCCTCGGCCGACTCAGCGCCGTACAAGGCGCGGGCGACGACGATCTCGCGCAGCCGCGCGCTGCGCTCGGCGATCTTCAGGCGCAGCACCTGGTTGAGCAGTTCGGCGGCCAGCGTGGCCACGGCGGCCTCCAGTTCGGCCTCGCCGGCCGGTTCCTCCCGCAGGCGCAGTTGAACGCGCACCTCATCGTCCGCGCCCGGGGAGAGGAAAAGCGAGCAGCGGCCGACCAGCGTGTAGCCGGCCATGAAGATCGCCTCCAGCGGGTAGAGCCCCGTGCGCACCGTCACCGTGGCCACGCCCCCGGCGGGGTCGTAGGTCACCTGCTCCAGCGAGTCCCACATCCGTTTCATGCGTCTCCTCCTTCTCCGGCTCAACCCAGCGAGCGCAGCGCGTCGAGCGGGCGCGCGCCGAACAGCACCGCCAGCGCGCCGCCCGCGAGCAGCGCGGGCGACATCGGCAACACGCGCAACACCGAGACCTCCACCAGCTTGTTCGTCGCCGCGAACCAGCGGCGCAGGTTGATCACGTCGTCTTCGCGGAGCCGCTTCCCCCAGAGCGGGCCGATGTGGTCGTGGAACGACTTGTGCTGATCGCGGGTGGTGGTGTACGACTCCTCCGCCTCCAGCGCCCGCACCGTCTCCGGGCTGAGCAACATGCCCGGCGCCAGCGCGGCGGCGGTCAGGGGGGTCGTCTCCAGTTCGGTCTGCACCACGCGGTAGAGCAGGCGGAAAAGGATCACCGCCCCGCCGACCGCGCCCACCCGGAGCCACTCCGCAAGGTTCACCGGCCAGCCCAAGGCCAGCGCCCCGCCCGCCACCACGGCCAGGGCGGTGGTTGTCAGCGCGAACACCCACCGGCGCTGGAAGAGCCGGATGAGGGGCAGGCAGGCGACCCACAGCACCAGGTAGATCACCAGCGGCTCCAGCACGACGAGCCGCGCGGCCGCGCCCTGGGCCTCCTGCCGGATGGCCTTGATGACCACGAAGGTCAGCAGGAAACCGGCCAGCGCCGCGACCACGCCGAACAGGCGACGGCCGATGATCCGCCACCTTTCCGGCCCGCCCACGGCGTCCCGCAGGCGCGCCGCGAGGCGGCCGGCGCGAGAGAGCAGCCGCCAGGCGAACTCGCCGAACACCAGCAAGAACGACAGGATCACCCCGTACGCCAGCACGAGGAAGCAGGAGGTGTCCGCCAGCGTCAACGACCCCGCCGCGCCGACCGGCGGCAGCAGGGCCAGCACGATATACAGTTTGGCGTCGCCCGCGGCCCACAACCGCAGGACGTAGAGCGCGAACCCCACGGCCAGCGCGCCCGTGGCCTCCAAGGCCAGCCGCTGAATATACGCCGCCGGTGTGGCCTCGGCCGTGCCGATCACCGCGCGTAGCGGCGGCAGGAACGTGGCCGCAAGAAACACCGCTTGCCAGCAGGCGGCCACCGCCAAACCGGCCAGGACGGCGCGGTTGGGGATGCGTCCCGATAGCCAGTCGCGGCGTGCGATGGCCACGGCCACCGGCAGGAACGAGAGCAGCAGCAGAACCCGCGCCAGATCGCTCATCCCCGCGCCTCCCCGGTCGCGGCGGGCGCGCGCCGTCCGCCCGGCGTCTCGCGGTCTGGCGCCACCATGTCTTCCACGGCGCGCGTGCGCACGGTGGTGGCGCGCGTCGCGCTCCGCGCCGCCGCCACGGCCCGCTCCAGAATCCGCGGGACGCGCTCGACCGGCTGAAACTCCGACCACCCGAACCGCTCCGGGTATTCGCGCCAGGGGCCTTCGCACAACTGCCGCAACGCGCAACGCTCGCACGGCGGCCCGTGCGCCTTCCCCTCCGCCCACCGATACTCCGTGTAGTCGTCGATCACCTGCTCGGCGTCGAGGATGAGCGTGGCCGGAATGATCCGCTCCGCCACGCAGGATTCGTAGCCCCGCATGCGGCAGTAGGGCACGGCCTCGGTCATCACCCGCGTGCCCGCGCGCAGAGCGACCTCCAGCCCGGCGTGCACGTGCTCCTCCACCAGCGCGAAACGCGGCACCACGCTGGCGAACCGCGCCATGGCCGTCCCCACCGGGTGCACCATCGCCAGTTGGAACTGATCCACCCGCAGCGAGACCAGCAGCCGCGCCAGGTCGCGCAGGTGGCGGAAGTTGCTGCGCACGATCACGCTGTTCACCAGCACCCGCGCGCCCAGGTCTTTGAGGTTTCGAATCCCCTTCACCGTCTGGCGAAACGACCCCGCGCACCCCGTCAGATAGTCGTGGACCGTCTCCGCATGCCCGTGCAGCGAAGGAGAGAACTCTGTCGCGCCCGCGGCCAGCAGATCTCGGCAGAGCGCGGGGTAGGCGAGCATCCGGCCGTTGGTCTGAACCTGGATGCCGGTGAAGCCCAGCCCCCGCGCGAAGGCCACCAGTTCGCACAGGTCGGACCGGATCGTCACCTCGCCCCCCGTGAACACCACCGCTTTCGCCTCTCGGCGCGCGGCGGCCAGCAGGGCCTTCACCTCCTCCGTCGACCGGTCGGGGTAGCGCGCCCGCTTGTCGCCCTGCACGCAGAACAGACAGCGGTTGTTGCACCGGAACCCGGTCTTCACGTCAGCCCGCGCCACTGAGGGCCGCGGCTGACCCGGATGGGTCTCGCCCGCGCCGCTCATCGTCCAGCCTCCCGCGCGGTCGCCACCGGGCCGCCTCCCGCGCCCCACGCCCCCTCGCCCACGCCCCACTCCAGAAGAAGCGGCAAGCCCGCCCCGTCGCGCGCGAAGCGCGCCACGACCTCGCCGCCGCGGCGAAGTTCCAGCCCCGCGCCCGTCCGGGCCAGCGTGTCGCCCCGCGCCAGCGCCTCATCCCACCGTTCGATCCCATCGCCGCCCGCCACGCCGTCGCCTTCCCGCACCGCGCGGCTGTACCAGATGTCGCCACTCTCTTCCGGCCAGCCGTCGAGGGCGAACGCCGCGCCCGCCGCGCCGGGCACGAGGATGGGCATCGCGAGCCGGCGCCGGTGTTCAGGGGTGAGCCGCGCGCTCTCCACGGCGCGCCGCGCGCTCTTCACGGCCTCCGGGCAGTCAAAGCGGCACGGGACCCAGCGGATCAGCGACCAGTCGCCGGCGAACGGATTGAGCAGCGGGGAAGGCTCCCGCGTTTCCGCCGCCGCCAGAGCGGCAAGACTTCCGCGCCCGGCCGCCCGGCGCCCGTGCGCCTCGCAGCACCTCGGCGGGGAGAGCGCCGGGAAGGTGGCCGGGCGAGCCACCAGCGCCGACCGGCTGGACATGGGGTCCAGTCCGCGCCAGCCGAAACGCCGCAGGTAGGGGCGCCAGACGCCTTCACACCGCGGGAACGCGGCGCAGGCGTAACACTCCAGCCGGAAGGCGCGGGCGCCGGCCTCGTTGCGCGCGCGCTCGTGCCGGTGGACACGCGCCGCGTGTCCCGTGTCGGAAGCCGGCCGCGAGAAGTGGTTGGCGCCGTTCTCTTTCCACCCGCGGCACCACGAGGGCAGCGCCAAGAGGGCGCAGGGCGGCGCGTCCTCCACGCGCACCTCGTACGCTGGCCGCACGCGGCAAAGGCCGCACTCCAGCAGCGCGGCCACGATATCGGGGTAGGCCGCCGCGAGCGCGTCGGCCGCGCGCGCCATCCGCCCCGAGTAGTTCGGCGCCGAGAGCGTCACCACGTCGGCCCCGCGCGCCGCCAGGAAACGCAGATGCTCGCCCAACAACGGCAGCAACGGCCGGGTGATCACGGTGTTCGTCACGAGCCGGAACCGGAACTCTCCCTTCAACCGCGCCAGGTTGGCGAGCGCGGCGCCGGTCTGGGCGAAACTCCCGGCGACACCCGTCAGAGCGTCGTGCAGCGCCGCCCGCGGCGCGTGGACGGACACGGTTATCGTCGTCAACCCCGCCGCCAGCAGTTCCCGCGCCCGCCGTTCGTCGGCCAGTCGCCGGCCGTTGGTGATCAGCGAGAGGTCGCGAAAGCCCGCGTCGCGCGCGCGGCGCACGTACTCGGAGAGGCGCGGCGCCAGCGTCGGCTCGCCCGACGTGAAGCAGACGCTCCCGCCCGGCGCGCCGGTGGCCAGCAGATCAAACACCGCTTCCGCCGGGAGATGGCCAATGCGCCCCTCGGCGTCGAACCGCTCGCCCTCCATACAGAAAGCGCACCGGTTGTTGCATGCCGGCCCCACCATCAGATGCAGCGGCTGGTTGCCGCGACCCCTGACGCGCGCCGTCACCTCGTCGAACGCCGCCGTGGCGCACGCCCGGGCCGGCTCTTCACCGGTGGTGACGGGATCAGCGCCCATGGCCACATCGTCGCCTCACCAGGAGCCGTGAGAGCCGTGAGAGCCGTGAGACCCGTGGGAGCCGTGGGACGAATGCGATCCGTGAGAGCCGTGGGACGAGTGGGAACCGTGGGAACCGTGGGACGAGTGGGAACCGTGGGAACCATGCGACCCGTGAGAACCATGCGACCCGTGGGAAGCGTGGGAGGTGTGGGAGACCGCCAGCGTCTCTCCGAGGTGCAACGCGCCCGCGTCGTGATAGGCGTCGATCGGCAACTCGTGCCGGTCGCCGGACAGGCCACTCTCCCGCCCCGCCGCTTCGTTCCCCGTGGCCGACGCGGCCTCATGTGCCGCGCCCGACGCGGAAAACGACGCCTCCGCCACCACCCCCGTCGCCTGGCCTGTAGCCGCATCGCCAACAGACAGCGTGAACCCCGCCCCGCCCGCCGCCTCGGCGCCGACAGCGGCCGCCGTGCCTACCGCTTCGCCACCGGCCGCCGGCGCGGAAGCCCCCGCGTCGCTCGCGGTCGACGGAGCAGACACCACGGCCGTTGCCGCGGGTCCGCCAGGCGATCCGTGGCCGGCATTCATATCGCCCAGATCAATCCGATTCTCGGTGGCGTGCAGTTCCGTGCCGCCGACCGAGCCGGCGACGAGAAGGAATGACCCCATCGAGATCACGTTCTTCTTGGAGATCTTGCCTTCCTCCTCAGTGAGGAACGCCTGCACCTCCTTCTTCAGGTGTAGAAGACGCCCCTTCTTCCGGACGCTTTTGGAATTGCCGCCCGCCTGAGCCATTGCGCGTCACGCCTCCTCTCCCATCGATCCACACACTCACACGCCTAAACAATACTATACCACCAGAAGGTGATCAATAACCGAATTAGAACATCCGTCGGCCCGCATGGCAACCGAATTGCACGAAATTCACAATCAGTTGTCGGTGATCGGTTGTCAGTTGTCAAGAAGGGGACAATCGGGTGGCTAACTGAAAACTGGCCACTGACAACTCTCCTTGCGCCCTCCTTGCCCGGCACGCTCTCGCGCGGTCGACCCCGGCAGGGACGCTGGCCCCACGCCCCACGTCTCCTACCCCTACCCCTTCCCCTTCCGCTCCGCTTTCGCTTGCGCGTCCGCCACACGCTCGCGGCATTGGGCGATCTCGCGCTCCACGCCGGTCTTCTCCGCCAGGTCAAGCGCGCGTTGGGCGGCTTGGATCGCGTCCTGAACGCGGCCCGTCTTTTCATGAAGCAGCGAGAGTTTGAAGAGCGTGTGGGACGCTCCCATCACGTTGCCCAGACGTTCCAGGATCGCCAGCGATTCCTGGTAGAGCCGTGTGGCCTCGTCATAGGCGCCGCGCGCCTCGTGGGCGCCCGCCATGTTGTTCAGCGTCGCGCCCCGGCCAACTTCGTCGCCCAGGCGTTCCCGGATCGCCAGCGACTCCTGGTGGAGCCGTATGGCCTCATCGTACGCGCCGCGCGACTTGTGGATGCGCGCCATGTTGTTCAGCGTCGCGCCCCGGCCAGATTCGTCGCCCAGGCGTTCCTGGATCGCCAGCGATTCCCGATACAGCCGCATGGCCTCATCGTACGCGCCGCGCGACTTGTAGATGCCCGCCATGGTGTCCAGCGTCCGGCCCCGGCCGGCGTCGTCGCCCAGGCGCGCGCTGATCGCCAGCGATTCCTGGCAGAACCGCATGGCTTGGTCGTACGCGCCGCGCGCCTGGTGGATGACCGCCATGGCGTTCAGCGTCACGCCCCGGCCAGATTCGTCGCCCAGGCG
>JACQVU010000014.1 GCA_016209585.1 Planctomycetota bacterium | reverse complement strand
TGGGCGAACATGAATCCCACCGGCCTTCAAAGGTACCTTCGGTTGTATCCTCCTATTTATTCGATAGACTGTAATGCCACCAATCTTCCCGACGAGACACCGTTTCTCATCGAGCCGGACCGGTTGGAGGACCGGGAAGACGACGTTCCGTGGTCCGTGGCTTTTGATGGCAAGATGCACTCCAGCTACCGCGTGATTCGCCGCACGCCGGACGGCAAACGCATCTTCGCGACGCGGACATGGAAAACTGTCAAGCAAGGCGGTCCTCACAGCATGCCCATTGGCACACACGACTTCCTGTTGGAGGAAGAGTGGTCCCCTGCAACAATTCACCGTGTTTCGCGCCGGTGGTTCAAGGATGGCGACGGGGTGAGCGAATCCTACCTCCTCGACTGGTCCGGTCGTCCACCGGACTTCAATACCTGGCCTCCCCAGGGGGGCCTCCTTCCCACCCCCTCCCCCTGGCCACCGCCTGTCAAGCCGCTCACGCCCGACGAGCAGCGCATCTACGAACGGATGGATTCGCTCCATACGCTCGCGGGGACACTGCAGAAAGAAAAGGACGACGCCGAGGAAATCTACCGTGAGGCGAAAAAAGAGGAGGAAATTCAGTTTGGTAGGGACCCGAAGTCAGATCTTTACCGCGACACCAAACGCTACCTCGAAAGCGCGACTGACGAACTTCGCCGCAAAGAAGATGCGCTAGGCATTGTTCGCAGGAAAATCGATGATGAACTGTCCGCGCTGGGTGTGACCCGGGAGCCGAAAGGTCGTCTGAATGCGGGCAAGCCGCCAGCCGAAGCGCCTGGAACGGTGGCTCAACCGACCACGGACCCGCCGGCATCGGCCAGCAAGAACGAACTCCCCGCGAGCGACGCTCGCCCGGGGTCGGTATCGTCAACGAAGGCGGGTGGGAGCGAGGCGCCATCGGCCTCCGCCTCCGGGGGAGCGGCGATCCCCGCGCCGGTCGAAGCCGCCGGGGGTGGGGCGGATCGCGTTTCTCAACCCCAGGGCGGCGCGCGGCGCGCCCCGTCCCCCTTCGCCGCCATCGGCTGGTTGGAGATCCTCATCGCCGCCGGGGTTCTCGCCGCGGGTGCAGCCGCCACCGCCACCGCGTTCGTCCTCCTTCGCCGCCGATGGTGAACGCCCCGGCCGCGGCTGACGCGCGCGCGGCGGGCGACGGTCAGCGGCGGGGAGGGGGCGGCGCCAGCACGCGGACTCGCGCGAGATTCGCGCCGGCGTCGGATCCCGGACGCTCGAAACGAACGACGTACCGCTCCTGGGCGGGGTGATCCTCGATCCAGAGGCGCAAGGCGACCAGGTTGGTGATCTCCTTCCCATCGATTGAACGCAGCACGTCGCCCGGCTGGAAGCCGAGCGCCCAAGCGGGATGGCCCGGTGGCAAGCGCAGCAGGCGAAGGCCGTCGAAGCGACCGGCGGCCTCGTTCCAGCGGCTCTCAGCCTCGACGCCGGCGAGGGCCTCGCGCACGGTGCGCCCCTTGAAGCCGGAGAGGTCCAGCGTTTCGGGCGGCGGCAGGATCTCCATGGCTGGGGCGGGCGCGGGGGCGGCCTGAGGCAGGGCCGGGAGCAGCGCCACGGCGCTCTCCGGGTAGTCAGCGGGCGTGGCGTCGGGGACGACATCGAACTCGAAGCCGCGGAAGCGGACGCGGGCGGCGCGCTGGGAAATGGCCAGCAGGAGGCCATCGTCGCCCAGGAGTTTTTCGCCGACGCGGCGGGTGCTATGCGCGACTCCGTCTTTCGTATAGCGCTCGACCTGGACGAAGGTGAGCGCCGGGTCGCTGCAGTGGACGATGAAGGTCACCGCCACCTCTTTCAACAGCGCGTTGCGGGCCTCAGCCTCGGGGGTGAGCGGGCGCTCCACCACCACCAGACCGTCGCCCGCCGGCTGCGCGGCCAGGTCGTGCGGGTCGAGGAGGGTGTGGAGGGCGTCGGCGAGCAGCACGTCGCGGCCGGACCAGGTGACGCGGACGCGCCCCCGATCCATGCGCTGCTTCACGCTCTTCTCGACCTCAATCCTGAGGTAGGCAGCCTTGCCGAGAAGAGACAAGGCCCGTTCGAAATCTTCGTTCTCCAGCGTCAGGGTCACGCGCCGCGTTCCCAGCACCTGTTCCAGCGTGGGCGGCACGGCGATGACGCGCAGGCGCGAGAGCACCTCGTACTCGCCCGCCGGCCCGGCCAGCGGAGGCGTCGGAACCGGCCCCGTCACCTGGCTGGGCGGCGCGGCCCCGGTGGAGACGGCGGGAAGGTCGGGCGGCGCGGTGAACGCCACGGCTGCAGCCGCGCCGGCGGCCAGGATCAGCAAGGAAGCCAGGGAGAGCAGGCGTTTCATCGGACGACCAGCCTTGGGTGGTGGCGTTGGGTGTCAAGCGACGGTCGCCGGGAACCGATGAACCAAGGTGACGGGGGTCGGGGGACGGGGGTCAGGCAGCAGGTGTTGGGTGCTGGGTGTTGGGTGCTGACGACTGACCACTGACCACTGACAACTTCCCTCGCCGTTTGTCGGCTATCGACCATGGACGAACGCGCACTGGACACCTTTCTCAGCCGCCGGTTGGCCCCGGTGAGGATGCTGGCGGCGGCGCTGCGGCAGGAGATGGAGGCCGCGCTGGCGCGCGACCGCAGGGTGGTCTATTCCACCGACGAGATGGCGGACATCATCGGCACGGTGGAAGACTTCATCGCCGACTACGAGTCGGTCTCCACGGTGAGCGCCGGTCGTCTGCGCCGCGCCGGGAAGATTCTTCATACGCCGTTCTCCACGCGCCGGCCGGCGGCGGTCGCGGACATGGACGCGGACGCCGCCCCGGTGGCGCCGGGGGACGCCGGGCGGAGCCGGGCCGGGGACGAACCGCCGGAGCCGGGACCATCGGGCGAATAGCAGCCGGCGCACCGCACGACCCGGGGGACGCCAGCGGCGTCGGCGCGGACCTCCGCCACGGTGAAGCCGGCCGCGCGTCCGAGCGCGGCGACGGCGGCGGCCTGGTTCTCCGCCGTTTCCAGAAAGAGCGAGCCGCCCGGCAGCAGATGATCCGGGGCGCCGGCGATGATGCGGCTGGTAATGGCCAGGCCGGAACCGGCGCCGCCGAGAGGGCGCCGGCCCGCGGGGTCGATGGAACAGTCGTCGGCATAGAGGGCCACGGGGGGTTCATAGTCGCGCACGTCCGGGGGCAGGGTCGCCGCCTCGGCGCGGGGAACGTAGGGCGGGTTGGCGGCGACGACATCGAACCGCCGGCCAGCCACGGGGGCGAAGAGATCGCCGGTGAGGACGCGCACGCGGCGGCTGACGCCCAGGTCGCGCGCGTTGCCTCGCGCCACGGCGGCGGCGGCGGGGGAGAGGTCCACGCCGGTCACCCGCGCGCCCGGATGGCGCGCCGCGACGGAGAGGGCGATGGCGCCGCTGCCGACACCGAGGTCGAGGAGGGAGAAACTGGGGCGGTCACTAACGGTTTCGAGAAGCCACTCCACGAGGGTTTCAGTTTCCGGGCGGGGGATAAGGACGTCCGGTGAGACGTGGAAGGAGAGGCCCATGAACTCGCGGCGGCCGGTGATGTAGGCCACGGGTTCGTGGCGGGCGCGCCGTGCGAACATGGCGCCGCACTGATCGGTCTCGGCGGGCGAGAGGACGCGGGTGGTGGCGGCGAGCAGTTGGGCGCGGGAGAGGCCGAGGGCGTGGGAGAGGAGCACCTCGGCGTCGAGCCTGGGGTTCTCGACGCCAGCCGCGGCGAGGGACAAGGCCCCCGCGCCGAGCGCGGTGGGGACGGAGAAGGAAAGACCAATGGCGAGGCCGGTGGGGGCGATGTCGGCCGCGGGGGCGACGGGCGGGCGGCGGGCCGCGTTACTTCCGCGAGGCGCCATCGCCGGAGTAGTCGAAGCGCTGGTGCGGAACCTTGCCGCGGCGGCGGAAGTAGGGTTCCGGGGCGTCGTCGCGGATGGCCTCTTCGGCCTCGCGGGCGAGGGTGTTGGACTTGTCGCGGAGGTCGTCAGTCTGCTCCTTGGTGGCGGCGAAGACGTCGGTGGTCTCGCGGAGGATGCGGGGGGTGAGGAAGATGTAGAGGTTGCGGCGCTCGGTCTGGTTGGTGCGGTATTTGAACAATTCGCCGAGCAAGGGAATCTCGGCCAACAGCGGGACCTTGGAGATTTGTTCGATCTCCCGCGCGGAGGTCAAGCCGCCCAGGATGACGAGGCGGTTGTTGGGCACGGTGATGACCTGTTCCGTGGTGCGGGTGTTTTTCGCGGGAGGCAGGCCGCCGCCGCCGGCGCCGACGAAGTTGGTGACTTCGATCTGCAATTCGAGGCGGAGGTTCTCCTCGGAGACCAGCGGGCGGACGGTGAGGCGGATGGGCGCGTCTTCGAACTTGATGTTCTCCTGCTGGGGCGAGCCGCCGGAGGCGGCGATGAACTCGCGCACCGGCACCTCGGAGGCGATTTCAATGGTGGCCGACTCGCCGGAGTCGGTGAGCACGCGGGGGACGGAGACGACGTTGGTGAAACTGTCGTCGCGCTTGGCCTGGAGCAGGATCGGGATGTTAAAGAACGTGTCTTTGAACACGCCCGCCGTGATGCCCTGGCTCTGGTTGGGGGCGCGCCCGGCCGGCGTGCCGCCGGCGCTGGTGGGGTTGCCGCTGGCGTCGACCAGTTGCGAGAGGCCGAAACTGGTGGCCGCGAAGCCGCGGGCACGCTCACTCGGCTCGTCCAGCGTGGCCAGTTCGATGCCCAGCGTCAGGTCGTCGGTCGACAACACCTCGATGATCGAGGCCTCGATGAGCACCTGGGGCTTGCGGATGTCCAGTTTCTTCACGATCTCCAGAATGTCGCGGTACCTGGCCGGCGTGGCGGTGATCACCAGCGAGTTAGTGACCGCGTCGGCTATCACCGACACGGCCTCGACCGCCAGGGCTCCGGCGCTGGCGCTGGAGGCCGACCCCGGCCCCACCGCCCCGCCCGGCTGCCCGCCCCCCGGCGTGGGCGTCACGCCTTGTTGCTGCTGGGCGGTGCTCTGGACGCCGGAGATCACGTCGTTCAGCGTGGTGGCGAGTTCCGTGGCGTCGACGTTCTTGGCGAAGTAGACGTGCACCCGCGGTTCGTCGGGCGTCGGAACCTCCAGGTCGAGCGCGTCAACCAGGTCCTGCACCTTCTTCACGTTATCCTCCGTGGCCCGCACGATGACGGTGTTCGTGGGCGGGTCGATCTCCAGTTCGATCTGGTCGTCGGCGGAGAGCAGACGGCCGTCCGGCCCCGTCGCGCCGGCCGGCACCGGCTGGCCCCCAGCCCCCACCCGAAGGCCCAGCAGCCGCTGGAGAGGCTCCAGCAGGTCTTCCACGTAGCGGTGTTTGGGGCGGATGTAGCGAATCACCTTGCCGGCCGGCTCCTTGTCGATCAGGCGGATGATCTCGGCCATGCGCCGGATGTTGTTGGCGTAGTCGGAGATCAGGATGGAGTTCACCCCGGTGATGGGCTGCGCGAAGCCGTCGGGGCGCGAGAGCAGGTTGGTGATGGCCCGGAAGACGAGGTTCGGGTCGGCATACTTCACGTGCATGACCATGGTGACGAACTCCACGCCTTCCGGAATGGCGTTGATGTCGTCGCCGATGACCACGATGGTGTTGCCCTCCTTCAACTTCGCGGAGGCCACCAGTTCCGACAACTCGATGTCGTATTCGCCGCGCTTCTCCAGAATCTTGTCAAGGCCCAGGTTGTTCAGGCGCAACACCGCGAAAAAGACCCCCCGCAACGCCCGCTTGTGCACCCAGAAGCCGGCCTTCATCGTGCCGTCGGGCATCTTCCGCAACTTGCTGGTGTCGCCGATGATCACCACCTTGCGTGCCGTGAGCGACTTCGGATCGAACGTCAACTTCAGGTCCAGAATCTTCGCCATCGCCCGGATGAAATCTTCCAGCGAGATCCCCTGCTGCGTCGCCAGCGGCGCCAGATCATACAACTCGTTCTCCTTCTCCACCGCCGTCGGCCCGCCCGCACCTGGGCCGGAAGCCGCCCCGCCTGCCCCTGGCGCCGGGGCCGGGGCTGGCGCCGCGGCGGGCGCGCCGCCCCCACCAGCCGCCGGAGC
>JACQVU010000202.1 GCA_016209585.1 Planctomycetota bacterium | reverse complement strand
GCCGATCACCGGGTCGAGTTTGCCCTCCCGGGCCAGTTGGGTGAGGTCGCGGCCGAAGGCGTCGAGCGCCGGGGTTTTAGACTTGCCCTTCTCTTTCGCGCCGCGCTCCTCGCCGGCCTCTCCGGACGGAGTGGCGCCGGCGGCGTTCATGTCGGCGCCGAGAAGTTCCAGGACCTCCTCGCGCACGTCGTCCAGTTTCAGGCCCAGGTTGATCAGCACCTTGGCGGCCACCCCCTCGCTCTCCTTGAGGAGGCCGAGCAGCAGGTGCTCGGTGCCGATGTAGTTGTGGGAGAGCGCCGAGGCCTCCTCGAACGAGAGTTCCAGCACCCGCTTCGCGGTGGGGGTGAAGGGCAGTTGCCCCATGGTCACCATGTTCGAGCCGGTCTGGACCAGGTTCTCGATCTCGGCGCGGATCTTGTTCAGGTCGACGTCCAGCCGCTTGAGGACGTGGGCCGCCACGCCGGAGCCTTCCTGCACCAGGCCGAGCAGGATGTGCTCGGTGCCGATGTACTCGTGGTTCAGTTTCTGCGCCTCCTGACGGGCCAAGCCCATCACCTTGCGGGCGCGATCGGTGAAACGCTCGAACATGGAGAGTCCCTCGTGGTCCCTCGGCTCCCCGGCCGCGCGCCGGGGCCTATGGCTATTTTACTCCGGGAAGTCCGCCAGGGTGCAAGGAAACGGGCGCGTGAGCGACCGGCCTTGGCGCGCGGGGGCCTGCCGCGCCTCGTCGTTCGGGCGTGAGGCGGCCCGCTACCTGACGTCCTCACGTGGGCGCCCAAACCCCGGTCCCGGTCGCTGACGCTCCCGGCTCTTGTTCAGCCTGCGCCTCGCATAATCGGACATGCACCCGTTGTCAGGCGGGGCGGGGCGCGCCATTCTCACGCGATCCCCACCTCGACGTTGCGGAAGCGGGCGGGGGCCGCGCCGTGGCTCATCTCGGCGGTCTGCATCGGCTCGCCTTTGCCGCAATTGGTCACCCCCCACAGCGCCCAGTGCTTGTTGTTGCAGATGGCGTCGCACGATCCCCAGAAGACCGGAGTCATCGACTGGTAACTGGGGTTCTTCAACAGGCGGGCCTTGCGCCCGCCGCGAATCTCCCACCCCATCTCGCAGCCGAACTGGAAATTGAGCCGCTGCTGGTCGATCGACCAGGACTTGTTGGTCTCCATGAGAATGCCGCCCTCGGTGTCGCGGATGAGGTCGTCGAGTTCCCAGTCGCCGGGGGCCAGCGAGAGGTTGGAGATGCGGATGATGGGCACATGGCTCCACCCCTCGGCCCGGTTGCAGCCCAGCGAGCGGTCGTCGCCGGCGACGTGGGCCAGGGCGCGGTTGGTGTGGTAGTTCGTGAAGAGACCGTTCTTCACGACGTGGAACCGCCGGCCGCGAACGCCGTCGTCGTCGTAGGCCAGGGTCGCCAGGCCGCCCGGCGCGGTGGCGTCGGCGATCAGGTTCACGATGGGGCTGCCGTAGACAAAACGGTTCTTCTTGTCGAGCGACACGAACGACGTGCCCGCGAAGTTCGCCTCCATCCCCAGCACGCGGTCCAGTTCCGTGGCGTGGCCCACCGACTCATGAATCTGCAACCCCAGTTGATCCCCCATCAGGATCACGTCGCGCCGCCCGCGCGGGCAAGGCTCGGCCGTCAGCAGTTGCGCGGCCTCCCTGGCGACGCGCTCCGCGTTCTCCACCAGGTGCATCCCCCGCACCGCCTCGTACCCCATCTGCAGGTGCTGGCCGTGGAAACTGGCCGGGTAACTGCGCACCTGCATCTCCCCCGCCCCGACCGCCGTGGCGCTGATGCCGCCGCCCGACCGGATGATCTCCTGATCGATCCGCGACCCCTCCGACGAGGCGAACCACTGCCGCTCGGCCAGAAACGAAAGGTAGCCCTCAGCCACCCGCACGGCCTCCACCTTGCGCATGGCCGTGGCGCAGCGGCGGAGGAGGTCGAGTTTCTCGTCCAGCGGCACGGTGAAGGGGTGTTCGACGAACGTGGAGACCCAGCGGTCGTCGTAGACGCCCGCCGTCGCCAGGCGCACCGGCTCGCCCCCCACGGAGGCCGCGGCGCGGCCCAGTTGCACCGCTCGCGCGGCCGTTTTCTTGACGGCTTCGGCGCCGAGATCGCCGGTGGCGGCGAAGCCGAAGGCGCCCCCGGCGATGACCCGGACGCCGATGCCGAGGTCCTCGATCTCCTCCAGTTCGCCGACGCGGTTGTTGCGCACGACGATGTCCTGCCGGCGGGAGCGCACGACGCGCGCGTCGGCGTACGACGCCCCGGCGGCGAGGGCGGCGTCGAGCGCGATGGTGGTGAGGTGTTTCATGGGTCCGGGAAAACCGTGGGGCAAGGGAGCCGAGTAGTGTACCGGAAAGGCGGGCGAAGGGCGCGGGGATCAAACGTGAGGCGTTCAGAGATTGGGGGACGCACCGCGCACCACAGCGAGGCCATCGGCCGTAGCCAAACGGCCACTGACCGCTGAAAACTGGTTTTTACTAAAGATATTGGTGTTTTGTGACAATAGGCCACCGGTTGGCGTGTGCCCTCCTACCGGGTTCTTGCCATCCGCTTGGCGGAGTAATATCGTTACTGCACGCTATTCTACAACGGAGTCGCGGGAAGATTCACTCTGTCCATCTGACGCTTCCGCGCACTCCCCGCCGCCCGGCTCGGCGCGAAAACACCGCCCACCGTCCGGCGATTGACTTCGTGCGAATTCGTGGCTCTTCGTGGTCTCGTCATTCCCCGCCGCGTTCCGGCGCCGGCTTGCCGCGGACGGGCGGCAACCGGTCGAGATCAATATCAAATGTTTCCTTGAGCCAGGCGCGGATGATGGCCTGCCTCTCGCCATCGGGCTTGCCGGCGACGCGCTCGCGCGTTTCGGCCGGCAGCATCATCTCGACGCGGTGGCGGTCGATGAGGCGCGCGATCGCGCGACGCATGGCCTCCTCCCGTTCCGCGGGGGGAAGGGTGGCGACGCGGTCCTGTTCCTCCGGCGACATGCTTTCGGCGGCCCGCTTGCGGGCCTCGGCCTGGAAGCGACGGATGGCCTTCTGCCGCGCCGCCTCGCGCTGCTCTTCCGGCAGCGCGGCGATCTCCTCCCGCACGGCCTTGGGCAAGGCCCGCGCCCAGGTCTCGTTCTCCAGCATGTCGCGGAGTTGGCCCATGATCTGGCCGCGGGTCTTGGGGTCAGCCTCGCGCAGCCGCTTGGCGAGATCGGGGTGGGACTTCAAATGTTCTTCGAAACGATGATGCGCGAGGCGGACCAGCACCTTGCGGTGAAACTCCATTTCCCGGTAGGCTTGGGCCTTGAGCAGGTGGTCGGGATTCTCAACGTCACCGATCTTCTCTTCCACCCGCCGGCGCTCGTCTTCCGACATGCGGGCCAGATGCTCTTCCCGCATCTTCCGCATCATCTCGCGCCGCTGATCGGGGGCCAGCGGCGGGCCTTGCCCCTCCCCCTCGCGCCCGGGGTGGCGGCGGTGGGGATCGCGCCCCTCGCGCTCCGGCCTGGGTGGCCCGCCGGCCGGACCGGGCCCGCCGCGCCCCTCACCGTCGGGCCGCCCCTCGCGCCGCTCATGCTCGCCGTTACCGGCCGCGGGGCCACCCCGGCCGGGGCGGTCGCGGGGAGAACGCCGCGGCGGCCGCGCCGTCTCGTCCGGCTGCGTCGCGCCCGCTTCACCGGAAGCGGCGGGCGCCGGGGTCGGGGAATCCTGCGCGCGCAGCCCGCCGGCAGCCAGCGCGGCGAGCAGCACCCCGAACGGGAACGACGATTTCAACGGCAACATCGCCCTCGCCTATTTGCCTCTCTCCACCTCCACCCGCGCCCGCCCGATCCGCGGCCGGCGACTCACCCCCCCATCAAGGCGCCGTCGCCTTCGGGCAGGAAATACTCGAAGTCGCCGTAGAAATCGACGGGGGCGTCGCCGTCGCGGGCGATGTCGATCTCTTCAATCAACTCCGGGTCCACGCGCCCGTTCAGCGAACCACGGGAGAACCCGATCACCCCAGGCGACGGCGCGGCCACCACGGGCGGATGGCCAACCGACGTGCGCGCCACCCGCCCACCGCCGGCGCCAGGCTTGGCCACTTCCACCTGGAAATAGAGAAGCCCGGCGGCCACCGCCACCAGCACCGCCGCGGCTGCGGCGCAGACCCGCGCGAGGCGGCGCAGCACCTGGCCCCGCCCCACGGTCACGGCCCGCGCCGGAAGCGGCTGGGGCGAAGGCTGCCGCTCAGCCCCCGCTTCAGCCCGAAGGCGGGCGAAGAGCGCGCCGCGATCCACCACCGGCGCCGGGTGTGCGGGAAGCAGGCCCAGCACGGCGAAGACGCGAGCGCCCTGTTCCACCTGGGCGCGAAGGTCGGGATCGGCGGCCAGCGCGGCCTCAAACGCGGACCGCTCCGCGGGCGTTAACTCGCCATGGAGGTAGGCCGCCACCTGATGACGCGGATGCTCTGGGCGCATGACCTTCAACTCCGCGCGTGCCGGGCGGCCCGCGCTTGCTCCCTCTACCATACCCAACCCCGCCCGGTGGGAAAAGTTTCTGAAATCCCGCCTATCCCGGCTGTCGGCGAGTACACTGGGGGACAGAGGTTGGGGGACGCCGTACAAGTTATCAGTTTTCAGTTTTCAGTTGTCAGTGAGGGGAGGCGTTCTTCGCCTGACAACTGAAAACCGATAACTTCCTCCCCTGATCGGCCATGTGGACGGTTGCCAAGAGCCATGCCGCGAACCACGCTTCTCCTCATCCGCGCCCTGGCGCTTGCGCCGGCTGTGGTTCTCTTTTTCGTGGCGGCGGGGTGCGTCGCGGCGCGGGTGCCGAACCTTCGGGTGGAATACCGCACCGCGATGCGCGCCGGCGCCGCCGAGGAGCCGCGCAAGGCCGCGCCCGCCTCACGCGCGCTCGACGCCGCGATGGTGAACCGCGTGGTGTTGGTCAACGAGAGCAACACGCGGCACCCGCCGGAGACGGAGGTCGAGGCCACGGTGGAGGGGCGGGACATCGTGTCGGCGGTTCGCCCCGCCGGCGGCCGCAGGCCGCTGGTGCGCGTGCCCGACGAGGATATGGCTGACCTCTATAACTTGATTCAGGAGAGCGGTGTCTTCGCCGCCGCCAAGCCGGCCGACGACCCGGAGGCGGAGTTCGCGCGCCGTCCCGGCTGCCCCTGGTACCTGACCATCGAGGTGGACGGCATCGCGCGCACCTACATTCACATGTCACGGGAGGAGTTGAAGCGGTACCCGGACCTCGGTCCTAATCCTCCGCTCTCGGCGCTGCACCCCGAAGTGCTGACGCACGTGCGCGCGGCGCGGGAGGTGGCGCCGCGCGTGGAGTCGCTGGGTGGTCGCTTCAGCAGCCTCGGCGTGGGGGCCTACACGAAGGGGGGAGCGCCGACCACCGGTCCCAAGGTCGGCGTCGCCCCCGTGGAGCGCATCACCGACCCCGCTGAAATCGCCCGCCGCCTGGCCGCGCCCGAGCCCCCACCGGCCGCGCCGCCGCGGCCGGGAACGCCCGCGCCGGACGCCTCGCCTGCGTCCCCGCCCGGGCCGGCAATCACTCCACCGCCCGCGCCCGTGCCCGCCCCCACGCCACGCGCCGGGGAGAAGCCACCGGTCCCACGCGGGCCGGAGGGTGGGCCGTCGTTCCAGGAATGACGCCGGGGAGCGCGTCACCCGTCGGCTCCGGCGCGGGCGATGGGCGGCTGCCCGCCATTCTGCTCATCGGTCCCACGGCGACCGGGAAGGACTCCGCCGCCTGCGCGCTGGCCGAGCGGGTGGGGGCGGAGGTCATCTCGCTCGACTCGATGAAGGTGTTCCGCGGCATGGAGGTGGCCACCGACAAGCCCACGGCCGACGAACGCCGGCGGGTGCGCCATCACCTCATCGACGTTCTTGAACCGCACGAGTCGTTCGACCTGGTCCGTTACCTGGCGCTGGCGGCGCGCGCCGAAGAGGAGATTCGCGCTCGCGGCCGGCGCCCCATGTACGCTGGCGGAACGGCGCTCTACGCGCGCGCGCTGCTCCTCGGCCTCGACCCCGTGCCCCCCGCCCCGCCCGCGCTGCGCGCGCGCCTGGAGGATGAAGCCCAGCGCGAGGGAACGCCGGCGCTGCACGCCCGCCTGGCGGCGCTGGACCCGGCGCGCGCGGCCGAGATCGCCCCCGCCGACCGCCGGCGCGTGGTGCGGGCGCTGGAGATACTGGAAACCACCGGCTGCCTGCCCTCCACGCTGCGCGAGCGTTGGCGCGCGCCGGCGCCGCGCGCCGACCTGGCCATGATCGGCGTCGTGCGCCCGCGACCGGAAGTCAACCGGCGCATCGACGCCCGCGTCCGGCGCTACTTCGCGTCGGGCCTGGTCGACGAAGTCCGCGCCATCCGCGCCGGCAAAGGCTTCAGCGCGGTGGCCGCGCAGGCGCTCTGCTACCGCGAAACGCTGGCGCACTTAGGCGGCGCGCTGACCCTCGAACAGGCCGTGTCCGCCGCCGCGACCCACACGCGCCGTTTCGCCAAGCGGCAGATGACCTGGTTCCGCCGTTTTTCCGGCGTCCGCTGGCTGGTGATCGACGGCGATCCGCCCGCGGAGGCCACGGCGGATCGGCTGGCCGCGCTGCTCGATCTCCCGGCCGAGCGCGCGCCGCTGCCCGCGGGGGTGTGGGAGGCGGGGGGGGGAGCGAAGCATGTGTGCTGACGAGAGGCGGGCGTGGTATCCTCGGAGATGGCGCGAATACGAGAAAGGAGAGGCTGACAAGTCGAGGCCGACGGAGTGGTATGGACACGGTGATCATCAAGGACTTCCGCTGTTTCGCGGGCGAACACCGCGTCCGCCTGCGGCCGGTGACGTTGCTGGTGGGCGAGAACAGCGCGGGGAAAACATCGTTTCTCGCGGCGGCGCGCCTGGCGGAGCAGACTGGAAGGACGCTTTCGCTGAACTTCAACGAGCCGCCGTTCTCGTTGGGCGCGTATGATCAAATAGCACGTTTCCACGGTGGTCAAGGCGCGCGTGTGAAGGAATTCGTTCTGGGGCAGCATATCGACCTCCACAACAGCGTTTCCATCGGTGTCGGGAACAAGACGAAGGCGGTCGAGACACTGGCGACGTTTCAAGAGCAGGCCGCTCATCCGATGATCGTCGAATGGGGCGTTTCGTTGATTGGCGAGAGTGGCGCGCGTTCGGTTGGGCTTACGGCGCGCTACCACGCCTCCACGTCGGCGTCGGGTGACGAGTCATCCGGTGGTGCGGGTGATGAGATTGAGGTCGCGCCTCTGGCACCCGAACATCCCGGTGAGGCCGAAGAGACGGAGTCCGCCGCCGCAGACAGCGATCGATGGATTGTCTGCGTGCAAACCCAGGGCATGCCAACGGCAACCTTCTCGTCGCGGTGGGAAGACCTTCGTTTTGGCCCATTGAGCTTCTTCTTGACCGCAGACCAGATCAGGCTCCGGCGGCCGAAAACGACACCATCCCGGGACAGGGTCATGCAGCACAGCAAGACACTTGACGCCCTTCAGCACGTCCTTGCTGTTTTCCGTGCCCGCCATCGCGAAGCGCTCTCCGCCTTTCCACCGATTCGTTCCGCGCCCCAGCGCACCTACGATCCGATACAGGAGAATCCCGCGGCGGCTGGAACCAACGCTCCGATGGTCTTGGGACGGCTCTCGGTCGCGGTTCCGGAATGGCGTGACGCCTTGACTCACGCCATCAGCCGCTTCGGCGAAGCCTCCGGGCTTTTCCGAGCCGTTTCCGTCGAGCACAAAGGGAACAAAGGGAGCGATCCGTTCCAAATCCACGTTCAGATCGGGTCCGGCGCGTTCAACCTGATGGACGTGGGCTACGGCGTCAGCCAGGCGCTGCCGATGCTCGTGGAAGTGCTGAACGCGCCGGATGGGAAGACGTTCCTTCTCCAGCAGCCGGAGGTTCACCTGCACCCACGCGCGCAGGCGGAATTCGGCAGCCTGCTCTGTTCGCTGGCGCATGTACACAACCAGCGGTTCATCGTGGAGACGCACAGCGACGCGATTGTCGATCGCGTGCGTATGGAGGTTCGAAAGAAGGGATCCGTCACCAACGAGGACGTCGCGGTGTTGTTTTTTGAAAGGGAAGCCGACACCGGACATGTCACCATCCATGAGATTCCCCTGGACGAAGACGGCAACTTCCAAGACGTTCCCGACGCCTATCGGCGCTTCTTCCTTGAGGAACAGGACAAGTTGCTCTTTCCGGGCATGTGATGTGTATCATCATCGACGCCAATTTCGCCTCCGACATGAGCGCGCACCCGGCGGAACCGCGATACCGTCTCGTCCGCGAGTGGATACAGCAACCCGAACCCGGAGTCCGCCTGGTATACGGTGGCGCGCTGGGCACGGAACTGAAGAAGATCCACTGGTTCAGGAATCAACTTGTCGAATGGGATCGGGCGGGAAAGTCCAAACCCTTTACTCCGGTGGCGCTTGCTCCAGCCGCGCGAGCACTTCGCCAGGGTGGCTTGTGCAAGTCGAAGGACGACTTCGACACCCTCGCGCTCGCTCTCGTCAGTGGCGCGCGGACGCTCTGTCTACAAGCGCGTGCCGACAAGGCCCTCGCGCAGGACTTCAAGAACCCGAAAATCATCTCCCCGCAAAGAGGTGGGGTCTACGAGACAGACAAGCACCGACACCTCCTGAGCCATACAGAAGGATGCCCCGCGTGGAACGGGCTGCCCCCGGAAGCGAAGAAGCGGGACCAGCGGCGGCGAGGTCGTCGGCGTTGAGCGCCCGTGACACGCATTCTCCCTTCAGATCGCGGGCCGCGGGCCGCGGGATCGGTCCGATTCGTCAGATCGTCCGTTCCGCGCCCGTGAGGGCAGCGCGGGGCCGCCTCGTCCCACGCCCCTCGCGGCGAACACCCTCGATTGAGCGCGGGATTCGCGCTGATTTCGGTGGGCGCGTCGCCGGCGGCGGGCTCACCGAACCGGGTTCACTTCTTCTTCTCGGTGTGGACGCGGTGCGCCCGGCAGCGCGGGCAGAACTTGCGAATCTCCAGCTTCTCCGCGCCGCGCTTGCGGAAGATGTGATAGTTCCGCTCCTTGCACTCGGAGCAGAGCAGATAGGAAAGTTCGTGAGCGCTCTTCTTTTTCGCCATGCTCTCGCCTCGCTGCCGCCGCGGACCAGCCGGCCGGCGGGGGAAACGAAAACCGCTTCTTCCGCCGGGGAGGGACAATATAGACTTCCCCCAGGCGGAGCGCAACCCTCCACATGAGAAAGGCGGCATGCCCCCCTTCGAGAAGCACCTCTTCGTCTGCACCAACGAGCGCCCCGCCGACCACCCGGCCGGCTCCTGTGGCCGGCTTGGCTCGCTGGAACTCCAAGGCTATCTGAAAGAGCGCCTGAAGAACCTGGGTCTCGCCGACCGCATGCGCGCGAACAAGTCCGGCTGCCTGGACCAGTGCGACCGCGGCGTGGCGGTGGTCATCTACCCGGCCGGCCACTGGTACCAGGTGCGCACCAGGGAAGACATCGACGCCCTTCTCGAAGGCGCCATTCTCAAGGACGGTGTCGTCGCCCGCCTTCTCATGCCCGGATGTCAGGGGCCAGGGGCTGGGGG
>JACQVU010000224.1 GCA_016209585.1 Planctomycetota bacterium | reverse complement strand
GGGCGGGGTTGGCCACAAAAAGCAACAGAAGGCGCGGACTGGGGGACGCGGGGCGCGGGGCGCGGCAATGGCTGACAACTGACAACTGACAACTTCCCTTGTGCTTCTTGTGGCCATTCCAGCGGCGGATGAGGATCGGGCGTGAAGTTGCCCGTGCCCTTGCCGTTGGCGCCGTTTCACCGCGCCGCCGATGCTGAGGCCCTCACCCATGCGCGCAAAAGACACATTTTTGCGTCCGTTTCGCGGCGAACACACCCGCAACTCCGGGCGCTGCAAGGAGATAAAAAATCCGGGATTTTTCCCCCAAGTCGCGGAATCCCGGGAAGACGGTGGGGGAACGGTCGCCTCACCGCGCCGCCACGGCGATCGCCACCGCGATGATCGCGGCGAGCGCCAGCAGCGCGAGCACCAGGGCGGCGATCTTCCACGGCGACCAGGGGCGCTCGCCCCGAACCTCGCCGGATTGGCCGTTGACGTGGAACCGGTAGACCTTGCCCCCAAAGAGGTAGGTGGCGACCCAGACCGGCAGCAGGACGTGCTTGTAGGAGACGGCGGTGTAGGCGGTGTGGAGGCTCACGTTGCGCTGCTCATCGCCGCCCACGCGCCGGCGGGCGTCAGCCGCGAGCGCCGCGTCAATGAGGCCGCGGGCGCGCGCCCAGCCGTCGTCGAGCGAAAGCGAGTAGCGTTCGGCCTCGAAGCCCGAGAGGTAGCGGGGGTCGAACGCCCGCAAGGCGGCCAGGTCGTAGGTCGGCTCGAACGACAGGCCGCGCCCGGCGTCGATCAGCAGGTCGTCGAAGAAGCGGTTGAAGGTTCCCGTCACCCACGACCACCGGACGTGCCGCACCTGGCGGGTGCGGGTCTGTAGCGTTTTGTTCACCATCACGGTGTAGGTCTGCGTGACGTAGTAGGCGTCGCCGCGCTCGCCCTCGTAGGCGTTGGCGGTGTGGGCGTCGTAGGTCCAGTAGGGGCGGTAGAGGCCGGCGATCTTCTCCAGCGCCGCCGCGCCGGTCAGCGCCGTGGGCGCGAACCAGAGCCGCTTCACCCAGTGGCGAAAGAGATCCTCAGCCTGCCGGCGCTCGATCTGGAAGGGGAGAACGGCTTCCGGGGCGATGACCTCTTCCAGCGAGGGATCGAGGGCGTCGTCGATGGCCACCGGCGAGCCGCAGAAGGCGCAGCGCGTGGCGGTGACCTCCTGGTCCACCACGGTGCGCGCCGCGCACCGCGGGCAGAGGACGGAGCGTTTCTTCTCTCCATAGCCCCGCGCGGCCTTCTTTTTCGCGAGGGTGGGGGAGAAGCGGTGCTCCTTGATCTTCTCCGGGGTGTCGGGGATCTCCTCCGCATGGCCGCAGTAGGGGCAGGCGACCGACCGCGCCTCGGGCGAGAACTCCAGCGACGCGCCACACCCCCGGCACGGGAACTGCCGCACGCGCTTCGTCTCGGCCGGCTCCGGCGCGAGCGTGGGAGAAGAAGGTTCGGTGGCCGTAACCGTTCACCTCCTCTGGAGACTCATCCGCGGATGACGCCGATACCGGTGGCCACGGCCTCACGCCCGCTCGCCGACGGCGCGGCCGTTGCCGTTGCCGGCGCCGTTACCGTTACCGTCGCCCGCGCCGGGGTCGATCGTCGCGGCCGCGGCTTCGGCCACGAACGGGTTCTGTTGAGGCCGGAGCCGCGCGGTGACCGGCGCGGGCGACGCCCCCGGGACGGCGACCGGGGCGGCGGGCGGGTAGACCGGGGCGCGGTCGAGCACGGCGCCGAAGAGGAAGAGCAAGGCCAGGACGCTGGCGATCACGGACCAGAAGGCGAGGTCGGTGATGGCGCTTTCGAACCGGTTGAGGAGCAGCGCGGTGGCGCAGAGGCAGGCTTGCAGGGCGTACATCACGAGCACGGCGCGCACCTTGGACAGGCCCAGGGCCATGAGGCGGTGGGCGACGTGGTCGCGGCCGCAGTAGACGATGGCGTCATAGAACGATTTGACCACGCGGTTCTTGTAGCGCAGCACGGTGGCCAGGATGATGTCGAAAATGGGCATGCCCACCAGCAGGAAGGGAATGACCGCAGCCCGCTCGGGCAGCCGCGACCACCCCCCGAAAATGGTCATGGCGCCGAGGAAGAAACCCAGCGAGAAACTCCCGTTGTCGCCCAGAAAAACCTTCGCCGGGTGGAAGTTGTGGCGCAGGAAGCCCAGCGCCGCCCCGGCCAGGATGATGGCGAGATGCGCCAGCCACCACTGGGAACGTTCCGAGGTGTTGGACCACGCGATGAGGAATGTGAAGACACAGGTGATGAAGGCCGTGCCGCCCGATCCGCCGTCGGTGTTGTCGTAACTGTTGAGGGCGCTGACCACGCCGGAGATCCAGAAGAGGGTGCAGACCAGGTTCAGGGCGCGCCACTCGCCGAAGACGCTGACCATGACCCCCGTCTCCGAGAGCACCAGCGTGGCCACGAACAGAATGGTGAGTTTGACGGCCGCGTTAATCGGTTTGTAGTCATCCACCAGGCCCACGAGCAGCACCAGGAAGGCGCCGGCCACCACGCCGAAGAAGCGCCGCCCCTCGACGTCCTCCGGCATGCGGACGGCGTCGAGCCAGGAGAAATGCCACCCCTTGTACGACCCCCAGGCGACGAACAGCGTGAACGCCGTCGACGCGAAAATCCCCACCCCGCCCAGGAAGGGCACGGCCCGCGTGTGGCTCTTGTAGCCCCGCGGCAGGTCCACCGCCCCCAACCGCGCGGCGGCGCGGATGAGCACGTTCACCACCACGTCGGCCGCCACGAAGGCCAACAGGAACGCCAGAAAGTAGTTGTACTGCGGCTTATCGACGAACATCGCCGGCGCGCCTTGTGACGCGCCCAGCCCCGACGGGCGCGATTGGCATGAGACAACCCAGTGTATATCATTGCCGTCCACGATCAAGCGCCGCGCGTGGCGCGAGAAGGCGCCGCCTTGTTCCGTCCCCGCGCATCGCGTGGTATCGCCTTGCATGTTCGCCCGGAGGCCGCCGTGACGCTCACCTATCGCGAGTACCTCCGCCTCGACGGGCTGCTGGCCCAGCAGCAGCCCAAGTCGAACGACCATGACGAGATGCTCTTCATCGTCATCCACCAGGTCTACGAACTCTGGTTCAAGCAGTGCGTCCACGAACTGCGCTTCCTCGCCGCGCAGATGACGGCCGGCGACTTGCCCCGCGCGCTGCACACCCTCAAGCGGGTGCTCACCATCCTGAAAACCATGGTCGCCCAGTTGGACATCCTGGAGACCATGACCCCGCTCTCCTTCCTCTCGTTCCGCGACCGCCTGGAAACCGCCAGCGGCTTCCAGTCGGCGCAGTTCCGGGAGTTCGAGTTCCTCTGCGGCCACAAGCAGGAATCGGCCCTCCAACGCTTCCCGCTCGGAACCCCCGACCACGCCCGCCTGCAGCGCGCCTTTCGCGAGCCGACCGTCTTCGACGCCTTCCTCACCATGTTGCCGCCGCGGGGTTTCCCGACGCCGGCGGAGATCGCCGGGCGCGACGTGACGCGCTCCATCGAGCCATGCCCCGCCCTCCGGCCCGTGCTGGTGCGCGTCTACCGGGAAGACCCGCTGCTCGCCGCGCTCTGCGAGCGGCTGGTGGACTTCGACGAAGGGCTTCAGGAGTGGCGCTACCGGCACGTGAAAATGGTGGAGCGCACCATCGGCGAGAAGCCCGGCACCGGCGGAAGCAGCGGCGTGGAGTACCTGCGCGGCACGCTTTTTCGCCCCCTCTTCCCCGACCTCTGGGCGGTGCGGGCGATGCTCTGACCGACTCGGAACGCCGCAGTCGATCAGATCGTGCACGATCTTGACGCCGGGGCCACCGAAGCGGGATGCTGATGCGTGGCTGGCAGGGGCGAAGCGGCGGGTCGGAGCGTCAGTTGACCGCGAGGGAGGGGAATCGGATCGGTGATTCGCGACGATTTCGCCCCGTCCCGAAGCGACGTGGACGTTCTGGTCGAGTTTCTCCCGGACGCGCACCCCGGCCTGAAGTTCTTCGGGCACTCGGACGAACTGGTGAAACTTCTCGGCCGCCGGGTCGATCTGCACACTCCCGGTTTCATCAGCCACCACTTCCGCGAGCAGGTTCTGCGGGACGCGGTCACGATCTATGAACAAGCGTGATCCTCGCGTGACGCAACACTGGCGTTCGAGTCTGTTCTCCGTCACCGCAACGCCGGCCGCTCGGCGACTTGCCACCACGGGCCGGCGGGCGTGACTTCAAGCGTCGCCTCCAACACCGACCGCCGGTAGATGTCGTGGCGCCGGGCCAGGAAGACGCGCCGGCCAGCCGCCAGACGGGCGCGGACGAAACCGACCGGGTCGCGCTGATACTCGACCGCCTCCACCGCCTCCAGCAACACGCCCGCGCCGTCGCCCAGCACGTCGCGGTGGTACAAGACGGGCTGCATGACCGTGAAATCCGCCAGCACCACCCCATCGGGCGCGGCCAGGGCCAAGCCCTCCCGCGCGAAGCGGCTGGCGCCATCCATGCCCCGTTTGGAAGGCTCCAGGAAGTAGGCCAGGTCGCGCCGGTGAGGGATCGGGCCTTCCGAAATGGTCGCGTTCGCCCATCCGGCCACGGCCGGGGCGAAGTGATACATGCCCGCGCCCAGCGAGCCGCTCACCAGCGCCAGCAGCACCACGATGCTCCCGGCGAGGCGGCGGGGGCGAGGGCGCGTGCGCGCGCCGATCTCCCGCGCGGCGAACCCGGCCAGCGCGGCGTAGCCCCCCGCCGCCAGCAGGCCGAGCGGCAGGAGCGCGGCGGAGAGCATCTGGGCCGCCCGCTGGGGCATGTAGGTGGAGGCCAGGAGGCAGACGATCCCGGCGCACCAGAACAGGAGGCCGCGACCATTGGTCGCGCGCGCCCCCCACCAGCGGACGCCCACCACCACCATCACCACCGCCGCCAGGGGCAACTGGTAACAGAGATAGCCGGCGGCCACGCCCAGGCCGCGCGCCACGCCCGCCGCCGGCGCGAGGAAGAAGAGATAGTGGTGAAAGCGAGCCTCAGCCCTTTCCGTGAGGAGGGCGGCGGCGGGCGCGTGGCGCAGTTCAAGCGCGAAGACGATCAGCGTCGGCGACCATCCGAGCAGGAAACAGAGGCCCGCGCGGGCGACGGTTCGCGGCGTCACGGCGGCGCGTTCGCGCCGGAGGAACCACGCGATGCCGGGGGCGAAAAAGACGATCAGCAGGTTGGTGGCGAGCATCAACCCGGCCACGGCGGCGGCTTGGGCGGCGGCGGCGGGGGAACGGGTCTCGCGCCAGGTGAACAGGCGATGGAGCAGAATAGCGAACAGGAAGTTGAAGAGCGGGTAGTGTTCCGACACCACGGCCTGGTGCCACCAGACGTGGGCCGCGCCGAGTGTGACACCGGCCGCGACGCCCGCAGCCGTGCTGTGCGTGGCGCGCGCGGCGGCGGCGGCCGAGAACGCCACGGCGCCCGCGCCCAGCAGGGCCACCAGCAGGGCGTGGATCAGCGCCGGCTCCTTTTCCGGGAAGAGGCGCATCGCGGCCGCGCCCAGGAGATTGAGCGGCAGATGGTGGCCGGCCGCGGTGTGAAAGCCGCCGGTGCGCGCTCCGTCGACCGCCAGGAGCACCTGCCGCGCCGAGTCTCCCCACTGGATGCCCGGGGCCAGCGTGAAGGCGTAGAGGCCAAGCGCGGCCAGGAAGAGCGTCAGGAATGGCGCGGCGCGCCGAGCGCCGGGGGCGAAACCCGGCGCCGCGCGCGGGCTGGCTTCCGCCGGGATAAGGGATCGTGCGCCGGGCTGCATCGCGCCGCGCCGTGCCGTGGCGATCAGCCGCCACCGGGGAGCGCGCCCGTCGTCGGCGCCGCGCCGGCCCCGGCCGGCGACGGCTGGGTTTTATCGGGCGGCGGTGACGGCGGCTGGCCGGCGTCGAGCTGACGCGGAACGCCGCCCTCGCGATCCGCGAGGCGTGTTCGGGAGACGGCCATGAGCGGCTCGAGGGCCGCGCGGCGGGAGGCGATCCATTGCCGCCCGGCGGCGTCGCCGATGGTGGCGGGGGGCAGGTCGGCGTAGAGGTCGAGCAGCGCCGCCACGCGCTGCCAGTGGTGGAGCGCGGGGGCGTAGTGTTGCACCTGGTAGTACTCGCGTCCGCGGCGGATTTCCTCCTCGACCAGCACGGCGAGGCGGTCGAAGTCCATGGCGGGGTCGCGCGAAAGGGTGGCGGCGGGTGGCGGCGCCGGTGGCGCGGGCGCCTCCGCCGGCGATGGCGCGGAGGCAGGCACGGGGGCCTGCCCCACCGGGGTCGGCGGCGAGGGATCGGCCGTGGGCGGCGACGTTGGCGCGCTCGCGGCCTGGTCGGCGGCGGCGGTGGCGGGGGAGTCGCCGGACTCTTCAGCCGCGCACCCGGACAAGAGGGGAGCGGCGATCGCCGCGGCGAGGCCGACGGCGAAAAGAGAGCGCCATGCGGGCATGCGGGGGTTCTCCGGGTGTGGGAGCGTCGCCTTCGCGGACCGTCGCTCGTGGCGGATCGCGTGGTCGGCGGGGACGAACGCCCCGGTATTGAACGACCGGGCGGGGGGGTGCGTTGACCGCGGGGGCGGGCGCTGCTACCATCCGCGTCGCATGACCGACGCACTGGAACTGAGCAACGTCGTCAAGCGGTTCGGGGCGTTCACGGCGGTGGACGGGGTCTCGCTGGCGGTGCCGGCGGGGGCGGTGTACGGCTTTCTCGGTCCGAACGGCGCGGGGAAGACGACGACGCTGCGGATGATCATGGACATCCTGAAGCCCACCAGCGGCGCGGTGCGGCTGTTCGGGCGGGAGCATGGCGGAGATTTGAAGGACCGTATCGGGTATCTTCCGGAGGAGCGGGGGCTGTACAAGAAGATGAAGGTGGGCGAGACGCTGACCTACTTCGCGCGGCTCAAGGGGCTGCGCGGCGACCTCCGGGGGCACGTCTCGCGCTGGTTGGGGGAGTTCCAGTTGACGGCGTGGGCGAACCACCGGGTGGAGGCGCTGTCGAAGGGGATGGCGCAGAAGGTTCAGTTCATCGCCACGGTGATCCACGACCCGGACCTCCTGATCCTGGACGAGCCTTTCTCCGGCCTGGACCCGGTGAACACCGACCTGTTGATCGAGATCATCCTGGGCCGGAAGGCGCGCGGGAAGACCGTGATCTTCTCCACCCACGTGATGGAGCAGGCTGAGAAGATATGCGAATACATCGTGCTCATCAACCGCGGCCGGGTGGTGGTGGACGGTCCGCTGGCCGAGGTGAAGCGGGCGCACGGCGAAGGCGCGTTTTACGTGGAGTTCGAGGGGCCGCCCGGCGCGCTGGAGGGGCTGGAGTTCGTGGAATCGACGGCGCCCCGTGGCGCCGGGGTGGTGGTGCGCCTCTCGCCGCCCGAGGCCGACCAGGCGCTGCTGCGGGCGCTGCTGGAGCGCGGCCGGGTCGCCCGGTTCGAGCGCTTCACGCCCGCGCTGCACGACATCTTCATTTCCCTGGTCACTGAAACGGTGGACCATCATGCCGAAGACGGCGTTGATCGCCTGGCGTGAATACGTTGCCAGCGTCAGGACCAAGAGTTTCCTCTTCGGCGTGCTGCTCACGCCCCTCATCATGGGCGTGGCGTTCGTCGTGCCGCTGCTCTTCCCGAGCGAGGACCGGTACTTCAAGATCGTCGACGGCACCGGCCGGCTGACGCCCATTCTGCGCGTCTACTTTGATGAACAGGTGAAACGGGCGGAGGAATCCGGAAAGTCCTCGCTGAAGAAGGACGAGGGCTTCCACCTGATGGCCGATGACGACGCCTGTTTCGACGCCCGCGGCGTCGCGGGCCGCGCGCGCCTGAAAACCGCCGAGGAGCGGCTGCGCGAAGAACTGAAGAACGCCCGCAAGGGCGACGCGCAAGCGATCTTCGCCTTCGTGATCATCGAGCCGGACTTCCTGCACGACGACGCCAAGGCCCGGTCCGGCGCGGCGGTGCGCTACTTCTCCCGCAACAAGGCCTACCGCGACCTGCAGCGCGCCGTCGAAACGGCCCTGCAGGCCATTCGCGGGCCGATGCGCCAGGCTGCCATCCTCGCGCGTGAAGCGCCTTTGCACCGGCGCGACATCGAACGGCTGCCGGTGGCCAGCGAACCGGTCGCGCCGGACGCGGGCGGCGCGCCGCCCGCGGACCGGGATCGCGGCGAACTTCGCTTCCACGTGCTGGACGAGACCGGGCTGGTGCTTCCCCAGGTGATGGAGATGCTGGCCGTTCGCGCCGACGATCCGGCCCCGGCGGGGGACGACTCGGGCGCCAGCGGCGACCTCGCCGCGCGGGCGCGCCGGCTGGCCGAAGCCCTGGCGCGGGCGCGCCTCGGCCGCTGGCGGCTGGACGACTGGAAGCCCCCGCGAGTGCGCAACGCCCAGAGTCTGGCGGACTGGCATCTCTGGATGCGCGGCATCAACCCGGCCGACCTGGGCAACGCGGGGGCCGAAGGCGGCGGCGGTGCGGCTGGCGACGCCGGGAACGCGACCGGGCGAGGGAACGGGAGCGAAAACGGTCGGGGCGTCGCCGGTGACGGGAGTGACGCGACCGACGCCGGAGGCGGCGCGCCTGGAATCCCGCCCGACGAGGCGTCGCGGCTGTTCGAGGCCCGCGCGCGGCGGGGCGAGATCGACGCCTTCCTGCACGTGCGCGCCGAATTCCTCTCGGCGGCGGAGCCGTCGGCCGAGGCGCTGGTGTGGCGCTACAGCGACCGCGCCGGCGCGTTCGGCGAGAACCGCGCGCTGGCCGACCTGTTGCGGGAAGTGCTCTGGGGCATCCGGTTCTCGCAGGACATCCGGGCCACGAATTCGCCGGTGGCGGCGTCGTCCATCGACCCCACCTCGGAGCGCGCGGTGTCGAAAGGAGAGGTGGCGGGCGCCTTCGTGACCCCCTTCGTGTTCGTCTTCCTGCTCTGGTTCGGCGTCTTCGGCATGGCGCAGATGCTGCTCACCAACGTGATCGAGGAGAAATCGAACCGCATCGTCGAGGTGCTGCTGTCGTCGGTGTCGCCGATGCAGATCATGGCGGGGAAGATCGTCGGCCTGGGCTTCGTCGGCATGACGCTCCTGGGCATCTGGACCGCCGGCGGCTACTGGGCGGCGGTGTACAACGTGCCCGCGGAGATACTGGAGCAGTTCCTCACGGCCCGGACCATCGTCTATTTCCTGGTCTATTACGTCACCGGCTACCTCTTCCTCTCCAGCATCCTGGCGGCCATCGGCGCGGCGTGCAACACGTTGAAAGAGGCTCAGAACCTGCAGAGCGTCTTCTCGCTGGTGCTGGTGGTGCCGATGGTGACCATCCTGCCCATCGCCCAGGACCCGAACGGAACGATTAGCGTGGCCATGAGTTACTTCCCCTTCTTCACCCCCTTCGTGATGATGAACCGGCTCGCGACCTCCACCCCGCCGGAGTCCTGGGAAGTCGCCGCGACGGTGGGGGTGATGCTGGTCTCAATCGCCGTGGCGTTCTGGCTGGCCGGCAAGATCTTCCGGATCGGCATTCTGATGTACGGCAACCCGCCCCGGCTGCGCGATATGCTCGCCTGGCTTCGCGCGAAGGAATGATCCCGATCTCATCGCCCGCCGGCGCGTCTCTCACGTCCCCGCCGCCGGACCTTTCTGGCCCCGCTCCCGCCGTCTTGCCCGCTGAACTGGTCGAGCGGCTGGCCCGGCGGCCCTTTCCGCTGGTGGACGACGCCGCGGCCATCGCCTCCGCCGGGCCGGAAGCCGCGGGGGAAATGGGCGCCCTCCTGGCCGGCCGGCCTGACGCGGCCCCGCCCGCGGCGGCTTGGGCGGCGGGGTTTCTCCCCGAATCCGCGGCGCCCGCGCTGGCGCCGGCGCTGTGGCGGGTCGTCGCCGCCGGCGAGGGTCCAGCCTTCCTCGCCGCGCGGGAGAGTCTGTTGCTGCCCGGCGCCGAGAACGCCTCGGCCGCGTGGCTGGCCGCGCTCGAACACGCCGCCGGCAAACCCGACGCCGCGGCCTTCTTCTGGCTGTTCGGTGAATTGGAACACTTCCCCGCCGCGGCGCGCGCCGCGGCGATCGCCGTGGCGCGGGGCGCGTTGGCGTCGCCCGACCCCGCGCTGCGCGGGCGCGCCGTCGCCTCTCTCGGCCTGCTGCGCGCGGAGGAGTTCGACGAATTCCGGGAGATCGTCTCCCCGCTGCGCGATTCGCCCGACGCCGAGGTGGCCGCCGTGGCGAAGGAGGTCTGGCGCGCGGTGGTTCTCGCCCCGCCGGAGCCGCCGCAGCCGTGGCCGGCGCTGGCCGCGCTGGTGGGGCCGCGCTTCCGGCTGGCGCTGGGCCGGGAAGAGATCGACGCCCTGGTCGCGTTCCGCGAGATCGTAGCCCGCGCCAACGAGCACCTCAACCTCACGCGGCTCGTCGCGCCCGAAGACTTCGCGTGGAAGCAGGCCTTCGACTCGCTCGCCATGCTGCTGGCCGCGCCCGAACTGCTGCGGGACACGACGCGCCGCATTCTCGACGTGGGCAGCGGCGGCGGGTTTCCGGGCCTGGCGCTGGCCATCGCCCTGCCGCGGCATGAGGTGACGCTGCTCGAGAAGACGGTGAAGAAGGCGCGTTTTCTCAAGGACGCGGTGGCGGAACTGGAACTGGACAACGTGCGCGTCGAGGAACGACAACTGCAGGAGTTCGCCGCGCGGTGCGGGGCCGTCTACCACGTGGCCACGGTTCGCGCCGTGGAGCGCGTGGATGCGCTGGTGAGACCGCTGGCCCACGCGCTCATCCCGCGCGGCAAAGCGCTCTTCTACCGCGGTCCCGACGCCGCTTTGGACGCGCCTCTTTTGGCCGGCTTCCGGCAGGCGGCGACGCTGCTCGACGGGCCGTACGTCACCCGCCACCGGTTCGATCTGCCCGTGGGCGATCTGCGCCGGCGGTTCCTCATCGGCGTTCGCCGGGCCACGCCCACCAAGCGCCACCGGGGGTGAGCACGAGCCGCGTCGCGGCCCAAGCCCGTTTCTCGCAACGCCACGCTTGCCAGCCGCGAGGGACTGCGATAGGAGTATGCCCTGAATGGAGTCCTGGGCCTTCCGTCGATCCTGTCGGGAATCAGCATGAGCGATTCAAAAGAGCGAGCGAAGACGGACCTGGCGTCTCTCGTGCGGGAATTCGCGGAACTCGAGCGGCAAGGCGCGCTGTCGAGCGAGTCTGAAGCCGCGGCACGCACCTGGGTCGAGCGGCTGCTCACCGTGTTCGGGTGGAACACGTCCGATCCGAGGCAGGTGAAGCAGGAGTACACGATTCGCGGCCGCGAGGCGCGGCGTTTGCGCGAGGAAGAGAGCGTCCACACCCGGCCCGACTACGCTCTCGTCGTGGGCGGCGAGCGAATCGTCTACGTCGACGCCAAGCGATTCGACGCGGACCTCTGGGACGATGAGCACGTCTCGCTCCAGGTGCGATCTTATGGCTGGTCGGCGGGGTTCCGGGTGGGGTACGCGTGCAGTTTCCGGGAGTTCGCGATCTGGAATTGCCGCATCAAGCCGGATGGGTTGGAGGAGCCGACCGTGGCGATGGTGCGCCACGTGCCTTACACGAAGTACGAGGAAGAGTTCGACCTCCTCTGGGACTACCTCTCCCGCGAAGCCATCCTGAGCGGCTCGCTGTCGCGCCGCCATCCGGATGAAGAGCGTCCCCGCGGCACGAAAACGCTGGACGAGGACTTCGAGGAGAAACTGTCGGAATGGAGGGTCGGCCTGGCGAAGTCGATCATCCGCCACGAGGAAACGCGCGACCCGGAGATCATCTCCGGGGCGTCGCAACGCATCCTCGACCGGATCGTCTTTCTGCGCCTCTGCGAGGAGATCGGCCTGGAACCGTATGGCGAAATGCTCTCCCTGGCGAACGATGAAGACGGCTTCTGGCCCGTGTTCATGGAGGCGCACGAGAAGCGGTATCGCACGGTCTACGATGGCCTGCTGTTTCCGGCGAAGGAAGAGGAGGATCCCACCAACGTCGAGCATCACCTGCGCCAGTGGTGGCTCAAGGGCGAAATCTTCAAGACAATTGCCCGCGGTCTCTACCACCCACAGCCGTATCAGTTCGACGTCGTTCCCATCGAGTTGCTCGGCGGCGTCTACGAGCGCTTCCTGGGCAAGCGCCTGCGCATCACCGGCTCGAAGGTCGAGGAGGAGTTCAAGCCGGAGTATCAGCGCACGAAAGGCGCGGTGTACACGCCGGCGTGGGTCGTTCGACGGGTGGTGGAGCGGACGCTTGCCCCACTCATCGATGGGGCGACGCCGGACGACATTCTCGGGCTTCGCGTGCTGGATCCCGCGTGCGGCTCCGGCGGCTTTCTGCTCGGCGTGTTCGATTTCCTGGAGGAAGCGATCCTGGAGTGGGCGCGCGCGCATCCTACCAATCGCCGGCTCGGCAATCTGGTCGCGCGCGACGCCGACGGGCTTCGCCTTACGGTGGACACCTCGCGGCGCATCATCACCGGATGCCTGCACGGCGTGGACATCGACCCGAACGCGGTCGAGGTCGCGCGCATGTCGCTCGCCCTTCGCCACGTGGAACGATTCGCCGCCGACCTGCCGGAAACGCCGCGCGACGTGCTGGCCGGAATCGGGCGCAACGTGCGCCAGGGCAATTCGCTTGTCGGGCCGGACATTGCCGGCCTCGGGCTGGAGCCGGATCGCGTGCGCCGGACCATGCCCTTCTCATGGAAAGACCGCGTGGTCGGCTTCGGTAACGTCATGGATGAAGGCGGCTTCCACGCCGTCGTCGGAAACCCGCCGTACGTGGAGGTGAAGCGCTACCGCGAATGGATGCCCGAGATGTACCGCTATCTCAAGGAGAGCGGCGTTTACGTGACCACCGCCCAGGGCAAGACCGACATCTCCGTGCCCTTCATGGAATGCGCCGTTCGCCACCTGCGCCCCGGCGGGCGCATGGGCTTCATCATCCAAAACCGGTTCTTCAAGACCGACTACGGCGAGGCCGCGCGGCGCTGGCTGCGGCAGGGACGCCTCCTGGAGGCCGTGGAAGACTTTCGCGACCTGCAAGTCTTCGCCGGGCGCACCACCTACACCGCTATCGTGGTGCTGAAACGCGAATCGCGCTCGTTCGAGTATCGCTCCTACGCCGATCTCGCCGCGGCGCGGGCGGATGAACCGGCGATGAAGGCGCGCATCCGTGCGGATCAACTCGACGACGCCCCCTGGTCGCTCGACGAACCGGACCTGCTCGAGGTGCACCGCGCCCTGGCCAAGCGGCACGGGACTATCGGCGATCATTCACCGCTTCAGATCTGCGTGGGCTTGCAGACACTCTACGGGAAGGTCTATCAGTTCGAGGCTGAGGAGGTCACCACGCGTCGTGTGCGCGGAACCAGCGGTCTGGGCGAGCATGTCGAGGTCGAGCGCGGCGCTGTTCGCCCGCTCTGCCGCAATCGCGGTTTCTACCCCTTCCGCACCGACAACGCCGACGCCTGGGTCATCTTCCCCTACGACGTGAACGGCGAAAGCGCGACTGAGATCAAGTGGACTGATTTCCAGCGCCGGTACCCACTGGCGGCGGCCTATCTCAAGAGCAATCGGAAGGCCATCCGCGACGCGGTCGAGGCTCCCGAAGGGCGCAATCGCTGGCACCTGTACCTGTATCCGAAGAACCTCGTCCAGCAGACGCGGCCGAAGGTGTTGTTTCCGATGACTATCGAGGATACCGCAGCCTCCGTGGACCGGGACGGCGATGTCTATCAGGACAACGTGAACGTAAACTCCGTGTCCGTCAATGGAGCCGACATTGACCTCTATGCGATTGCCGCCGTTTTCAACTCCACCGTGTTTGGCGCTCTGGCGCGGCTCAAGGCTGGGCTGAACGATGCCGGTTGGCGCAAATTCAACCGCCAGTTCGCGGAACTCGCGCCGTTCCCGTTCCGGGCGTTGAAGTCCGGCCCGCGCGCCGCCCGCCTCGCCGGGGTGGGTGCTCTCATCGAACAGCATCAGGGCGAACTGAGGAAGGCTGCGGGCGAGGGCCAGATCGCCTCCGTCCGCGGCACGCTGACCGCGCTGTGGGCCGAACTCGATGAGATCGTCGAAGCCCTGTACGGGCTGACGGCCGACCAGAAGAACGTGCTCGACCGCTATCCGCGCAAAGTCGATCGTGTGGACTTGGCGCTGCGGGCGCGCAACTTCGTCGCAACCGAGAACGGGGATGAAGATGAGTGAAGCCGCCGCGCGCCCGCGCCTCACGATTGACGCTCCCGCTTCGCCCGCCGCATACTTCGCGTCCCGGCCTGACGCACGCTCCACCGGCGTTGACCGCCGATACCCGCCATGACCCGCGCCTGGACCACCGACATGTACCGCCGCTACGAGCGGCACCTGACGCTGCCGGAGTTCGGCAGGAAGGCGCAGCAGAAACTGCTGGACGCCCGCGTGCTGCTCATCGGCGCGGGCGGCCTCGGCTCGCCCCTGGCCATGTACCTGGCGGCCGCGGGCGTCGGCACGCTGGGGATCGCGGATCGGGACGTGGTCGATTTCAGCAACCTGCAACGGCAGATC
>JACQVU010000191.1 GCA_016209585.1 Planctomycetota bacterium | reverse complement strand
GGTCGCGGGCCGGCAGGTGCTGACGAACGACGCCGGCGAATGGCTGGCGCTGGCGCCGGCGGAGTTCCACCAGTTCGTCACCGGCACGGCGCCGGTGGACGGCCCGCTCTACGCCCGGTTGCGGGAGAAACGTTTCGTGCGCGCGCCGGGAAGCGACCGCGACCTCGCGGTGCGCCTGCGCGGCAAGCGGGCGTACGTCTTCGGCGCGCCGTCACTGCACATCCTGGTGGTCACGCTGAACTGCAACTACGACTGCGTCTACTGCCACGCCAGCCGCGCGCCGATGGACCGCGCGGACTGTCACATGACGGTCGAGACGGCGGATCGCGCCCTGGACCTCATCTTCCAGACCCCCTCGCCCGCCATCACCATTGAGTTCCAGGGCGGCGAGCCGCTGGCCAACTTTCCGGTGGTCAAGCACGTGATCGAACGGGCGCTGGAGAAGAACGGCCTGGCGCGCAAGGAACTGCTCTTCTCGCTCATCAGCAACCTGAGCCTGCTCACCGACGAGATGCTGGCCTTCCTGGTGGCCAACCGCGTGCAGATCTGCTCCTCGCTCGACGGGCCGGAAGAGGCGCACAACGCCAGCCGCCCGTGGCGGGGCGGCAACAGCCACGCGGAGACGGTGGCGCGCGTCCGCCAGGTGCAGGCCGCCTACCGGGCGGCGGGGCTGGACGTGAACACCCACAACGTGGGCCTCTTGTTCACCCCCACGCGTGAGGCGCTGGCTCGCCCGGAGGCGCTGGTCGACGAGTACGTGGCGCTGGGGGTCAAGACGCTGGCCTTCCGCCATCTTGACCCGTACGGCATGGCGCGGCGCACCTGGAAGCGGCACGGCTTCACGCTCGAGGAGTTCCTCGCCGCGTACTTCAAGACGCTGGAGCACATGCTGCGCCTGAACCGCGAGGGGGTGGAGATTTCGGAGTTCACGGCGTCGCTCTTCGCGCGGAAGGTTCTGACGCCCACCGACCCGAACTTCATGGACCTGCGCTCCCCCTGCGGCGCCACGGTGGGGCAGATCACCTACAACTACGACGGGCGGGTCTTCACCTGCGACGAGGGGCGGATGCTCGACCAGATGGGCGACGCGGCCTTCCAGGTGGGCGACGTGCGGACCTCGTCGTTCAACGATCTCATCCGCCACCCGACCACCCGCGCGGTGCTGGTGGCCTCGGACCTCGACGGCCAACCGGGCTGCGCCTGGTGCGTCTACCGGCCCTACTGCGGCGTCTGCCCGGTGTACAACTACGCGGCCCAGGGGCAGATCTTCGGCCGGCAACTGGAGAACGACCGCTGCCGCGTCCACATGGCGGTCTGCGACTGGCTCTTCTCCCACCTGGTCTCCAACGCCGACGAAGTGCTGCCCATCTTCACGAGGTGGGCGCAGCGCAAACCGCAACGCGAGTTCCTCCACTCCGGCGCCTGACAGCCCGTCGCCGCGGAAGAACCACGAATGGACACGAATGGGGCGGCCCTGGAGCGGTGTCTGAATTGGTGTTCATTCGTCTCCATTCGTGGTTCAGAGGCGGAGCGGAGCAGCGCGGAACAAACACTACCGCGCCTCGGCGGTGAAGAATGAACCCAAAAACCCTTGGCGTCTTCGCGTCTTTGCGTGAGAATCCGCATTCGCGTCGATTCGTGGTTCAGAGGCGGAGCGGAGCAGACACTACCGCGGAGTTTTTGCGCGAGAGAACGCGGAGAAGTCCAGAACAGCGCATCTCTCCGCGTTCTCCGCGCCTCGGCGGTGAAGCCGGCCCGCGAAAGGCCGCATGCCATGCGCACATCACGGTCCACCTTCGTCCTCCTGCTGGCCGCGGTGGCGTTGGCCGCGGTGACTGCTCCCGTCGGCGCTCAGGAGAAGGAGGCGCCCCCCGCCGCCCCCCGCCCGAAGTTGGCGGTGGCGCTCTTCCACTGGAACGTGCAGTACATCGCCGGTGACCGGAAGTCCGAGGACGCCATTCTCAACGATTCTCTCCGGGGCGCGCTGGAGTTTCTGGACGCCAACCCGGAGTTCAAGGCCGACTTCGAGATTCAGGCCTGGGGGCTGGAGGCCATGGCCGAGCGCTTCCCCGACCTGCTGGCGCTCTGGAAGAAACTGGCGGAGCGGGGGCAGATTGAACTGATCGTCGGGCACTATTCGGATCAACTCTTCTACGCCTACCCGCGCCGGGACATGGAGCGGTCGCTGGAACTGAGCGCGCGGGTGCTCGCCCGAGTCGGTCTTTCGCGCAGCGCCCTCTTCAGCGGGCAGGAGATGCAGTGGGCGCCCGGTCTGGTGACGCTGCTGCCTGATCACGGCTACCGCGCGATCGTCGCCACCAGCGCGCTGGGCTACTACCGCGACCTTCCCGAAGCCCTCTACACCTTCGCGCTGGACGGCCAGGAGATGGAGGTGCTCAACGCCGGCGGCCGCAAGGACTACCCCTTCCTGGAGTGGGCCTGGGCCTTCTACGATGATGGCGAAACGTTCAATACGTTCACCACGGTGAACAAGTTCAAGCGGGTGGCGGGGGTCGAGGCGAAGTCCATCGCCCGGTTCCGAGACCTGGCCGGGAAGGGGTTCCGCTTCGTCCATATCTCGGAACTCACGGCCGCGCTCCGCGCGGGCCTGGGCGCGCCGGCGAGGTTGCCCTACGTGCCCGAGGCGAACTGGCACATGGACAAGTCCATCGGCCCCTACACCTGGATGGGCAAGGCGCTGATGCCCACGGAGGAAGACGGCCGCGTGCGCGCGCTCCCCTTCCAGGCGCGGGCCGAGGTGCTGCTGGGCGACGTTTTCGCCTCCCACGGCGCCGGGCCGGGCTGGGGGCCGCTGCTGCTCTCCGAGGTCTCCGACTCCTCCGGGTGGCGCCCCTTCCCCGTCGAGACCGAGTACACCCCGGCTCGCGCCGCCGAGGCCGTGGCCCAGGCCGGCGCCTTCCTGCCGGAGCGGCTCGACGCCGCGGCCGAGATTCTTGACGACCCCGAGACCACCGGCGTGGACGCCGCCGGCGAACGCGGCCCGCGCCGGCTGCTGGTGCGCACCCGGCCGGGGAAGGGCCGCGTGACGGAGATTGCCGGCCGCCCGCTGGGCGCGGTCAAAGAGGTTCCGGCGGCGCGGTTGTCGGCGGGCTTCACCGTGGAGGGGTGCCCGGCGGACGTTCGCGTGACCATGCTGCTGCCCGGGCTTCACCAGGTTGACGTTTCGGTCACGCCGCCCGAGGCGGGCAAGGGCAAGTGGGAGGCGGCGATCTCGTTCCCCCTCACCGCGCGGCCGGCCTACTCGCCCTCGCTGGCCGAACATCTGTCGGTGGAGGTCCCCGGCGATCTGTCGCACGATCCCGTCCTGCCGCTGACGAACGGCTACATCCGGGTCGGCGAGCACGTGGCGGTGATCAAGGACTGCTCCGTGCGCCACGTGGCCGCCCACTGGGAGCGGAACCGGGATCGGATCGTCTTCCGGGAGGAGTTCACCGCGCGGACGCGGGAGGCCGCCTTCCGGTTCCTGGAGGTGGACACGCGCCGGTTCGACCCGGTGGAGGTGGCGAACGCGATCAACGTCTGGCCGACGTTCGCCGCGCGCCGGGATCCGGGCCAGGGCTGGCGATGGACGCGCCTGTCGCCGGAGAGCCTGGCGCGGTTCGGGGTGGTGACGGCCCGCGAGTAGTCCGTTTTTCGTCCGGCCGGACCTCGCCGGCGGGCGGCCGAAAAACCCCGGCCGGAGCGCCGAGCACCTGGGCATGCGCATGCGCCGCGTGAAGAACATGGATGCCGCCACGGCGCGCAAGGCGCTGGCCGCGCGCCACGTGCGCCGGTCGCCGCCAACCAAGCACCGCGTGAAGTGGAAGAACATCCACGACCTTCTGGCGGCGCGGGCCGACGCGGCGCCGGACAAGCCGTTTCTCATCTATTTCGGGGAGGACGGCGGGCGCGCGGAGCACACCTACGCCGCCTTCCGGGAGCGGGTGATGCGGACGGCGCGCTACATGGCCGAGACGCTCGGCGTGGGGCGCGGCGACCGGGTTGGCACGATCACTCACAACGCGCCCGAGACGGTTTTCATCACGTTCGCGTGCTGGACGCTGGGCGCGGTGGTGGCGCCCATGAACGTGGGCGAGGACGACGAGCGCATCGTCTTCTCGCTCAACAACGCCGGCGTGTGCGCGCTCTTCGTTCGCCAGGAATACGCCGCGCGCGCCGCCGGGTTGCTGGCGCGCCTGAAAGGGGTGCGGGCGGTGGTGGGCGTGGAGTCGCCGGAGTGGTGGCGCGGAGCCGGCGACGGACTTCCGGCGTCATGGCGACGCTTCGCCGAAACGGAGAAGGTCAGCGGCGACTGGCGCCCGAAGCGGGCGGCCGACCTGGAGGACGAGGCGCTCATCGTCTACACCTCCGGCACCACCGGCGCGCCCAAGGGGGTGCTGCTCACCCAATACAATCTGCTGGTTGACGCCGACGCCATCGCGCGCCACCACGGCTTCGGGCCTGCGGATCGCGGCATGTGCGTGCTGCCCATCCACCACGTGAACGGCGCCGTGGTGACGCTGGTGACGCCGCTCTTCTTCGGCGGGTCGGTGGTGTTGAACCGCAAGTTCTCACCTCGCGGCTTCTGGCGGCGGGTGGAGGAGGAAGGCGTCACCTTCTGTTCGGTGGTGCCCACGCTGCTCGAATTCCTCTACGAGACCGGCGAGACGCCGACGCGCTCGCGCAAGAGCCGCTTCCGGCGCTTCATCTGCGGCGCCGGTCCGCTCACGGTGGACCTGGCGGCGCGGTTCGAAGAGCGCTTCGGGGTCCCCATCATCCACGGCTACGGGCTGTCGGAGACCACCTGTTACTCCTGCTTCCTGCCGGTCGATCTCCGGCCGGCCGAGCATCAGCGCTGGATGCGCGCCCACGGGCACCCCAGCATCGGCGTTCCCGTGGCGTGCAACGAAATGGCCATCCACGACGAACAGGGGAAGGCGCAGGGGCCGGGGGTGAAGGGCGAGATCGTGATCCGCGGGCACAACGTCATGCGCGCCTACCACGCCCGGCCCGACGCCAACCGCGACACCTTCGCCCACGGCTGGTTCCGGTCCGGCGACGAGGGGTTCTTCCTGCGCGACGGGGCCGGCCGCCCCTTCTTCTTCATCACCGGCCGGCTCAAGGAGTTGATCGTGCGCGGGGGCGTCAAGATCTCCACGCTGGAACTCGACGAACTGCTCATGGCGCTTCCCGGGGTCCAATGCGGCCTGGCCGTGGGCTTCGAGAACAAGTGGTACGGCGAGGAGGTCGGCGCCTACGTCGTCCCCGACGGCAGCGTGCCCCTCACCGAACCGGAGATCGTCGACGCCTGCCGCCGCAAGTGGCCCGCGGCGAAATGCCCCAAGGTGGTGGTCTTCGGAACCGAGGCGCCCGTCACCTCCACCGGCAAGTACCAGCGGCTGAAACTCGCGCCGCTCTTCGCGCGGTGGAAGGAGACCCAGTTCCGGGCCTAACAGCCGGCCGCTGGCCGCCGCCTCGCCTCTTGCGCATCCTCCTCCAGTCCCGGGCCAACCTGTTCGCCGAACCAGGCGGCGACACCCGCCAGGTGATGGAGACGCTCCGCGCCCTGCGCCGTCGCGGCGTGCGCGCCAACGTGGCGCTCGGAACGAACGCCGATCTCTCCGGCGTCGATTTAGTCCACTGCTTCAACCTCACCCGCGCCGCCGAGACGCTGCAAAAGGCCCGCCAGGCTCGCCGCCGGGGCGTGCCGTGCGTGGTCACGGCCATCCATCATGATCTGCGCGAATACAACCGTCTCGGCCGCGTCGGCCTGGGGCGCTGGGCCTTCCATCTGGCCGGAAGCGACGACGGCCTCGAACGGCTGCGGGCGATCTTCCACGCGGCGCGGGGCGCGGCTGAGCGGGCGGGCCTCGTCGGCGCGGGACGCGGATCGCGGGGCGCGGGACGCGGGGCGCGGGGCGCCTCCACGGTGGACGCGCGGCGGAGGGCGGCCGCGCTGGCGGCGCGCGTGATCTTCCATTGCGAGGAGGAACGCGCCGCGTTCGAGGCCGCGCTCGGGCCGCTCCGGCCGGGCGCGGCGCGCATCGTGCCGCTGGGGATTTCCGAGGAGTTCGTGAACGGTGATCCCGCCCGCTTCCGCGCCTGGTTCGGCGCTGGCGACTTCGTGCTGGCCGTGGGGCGCGTCGAAGACCTCAAGAACCAGTGCGCGGTGCTCGACGCGCTCGGCGGGACCGGACTGCCGGCGCTGTTCGTGGGCGAGGTGAACCGGCGTCACCGCTGGTACGCGCGGCGGTTTTTTGCGAAACTGAAGGAGACGCCTAACGCGCGTCACGCGCCCCGCCTCCCCCCGGCGGTTTTCACCGGCGCATTCGCCGCCGCGCGCGTGCATGTGCTGGCCAGTTGGTCGGAGAGCGCCGGGCTGGTCTCGCTGGAGGCCGGGGCGGCGGGCGCGCGGGTGGTGACCACGGCGCGCTCGTTCGCGCGGGCCTATCTCGGGAACGACGCCTGGCACTGCGATCCGGCCTCCGTCGGCTCCATCCGCGCCGCCCTGCTGGCGGCCTGGCGCGCGCCGGAGCCTCCTCCCCTCAAAGCCCGGCTGTATCCCCGCTTCTCGTGGGAGAACGCGGCGGCGGAGTTGGCGCGCGTCTATGAAGAGGTGCTTGGTGAGTGACGGTCCGGCGCTGTCGGCCATCATCGTCAACTACCACACGCGCGACTACCTGCGCGACTGCCTGCGCTCCATCGCGCGGGAGACGGCCGGCCTGGACGCCGAGATTATCGTGATCGACAACAACTCGCCGGACGACAGCGCGGGAATGGTGGCGCGCGAGTTTCCAAAGGTCACGCTGCTCGCCAACGCGCTCAACGTGGGCTTCTCGCGCGGGGTCAACCAGGGGTTGAAGATCGCCCGCGGACGCGCCGTGCTGGTGCTGAACGCCGACGTGGTCGCCCGGCCGGGGTCCATCCGCGCGCTGCTCGCCTGCCTCGCCGCCCATCCCGAGGCTGGCGTCGTCGCGGCCCGGCTCTTGAACCCCGACGGCACCTTGCAACTCTCCTGCCGCACCTTCTACACCTTCAGCATCATCCTCTGGAGGCGGACGCCGCTTTCGCGCCTCTGGCCCGCGCCCGGCTTCCTGCGCCGCCATCTCATGAGCGACTGGGACCACGCCCAGGATCGCGAGGTGGACTGGGCGCTGGGCGCTTGCCTCCTCGTCCGGCGCGAGGCCCTGGCCGCCGTCGGCGGCATGGACGAACGCTACTTCCTCTACCTCGAAGACGTCGACTGGTGCCTGCGCATGCGGCGCGCCGGTTGGAAGGTGATCTACTGCGCCGGCGCCGAGATGGTCCACCACCACCTCCAGGCCTCCCGCCGCGGCGGGTTCAGCCGCGACTACTTCACCCACTTCTTCTCCATGCTCCGCTTCTACGACAAGTGGAGCCGGAGGCTCTTCGCCCTGCGCAAGTGGAGCAGCGCGGCCCTTGGCGCCGCGCTGGCGGCGGCGGACGGCCTGGCCATCGCGGGCGCGTTGCGCCTGGCCTACGCGGCCCGCGAGGCCCTGCGCGACGCCGGCGAGCGCTCGCCAATCGCCGCCTGGATCGCCGACCCGAGGCTGCCGGTGTACCGCTCGCTGCTCGGCGCGCCGGAAGCCGTGATCATCGCCAGCGTGGCCCTTTTCTTCTTCGCGCGGCGGCTCTACGACCTCGACCGCGAGCGCACCGCCGCCGGCGTGGCCATCGACATGGCCCGCGCGCTGCTGGCCGCGGGCGTGACGGCCATGGCCGCGCTGGCGCCGCGGGGCGACTTTCACCTCCACTCCCGCTTCGTGGCCCTGGCGGCGGCGGGCATGGCCGTGCCGGCGATGTTCCTGGTGCGCTGGGCCTACGTCGGCCTGCTGCGCTGGCTTGGCCGCCGCCGCATCGGCATGCGGCGCGTGCTGATGGTCGGGGTCGGCCCCGCGGCGCGGGAGATCGCCGGCCGCCTGGGCGACTTCCCCGGCGAGGGGTACGACGTGGCGGGCTATCTGACTACCGACGGCGAAACCGTCCCACCCGGCGACCCGGCCATCCTGGGCCGGATCGAGGACCTGCCGGAAGTGGCCGAAAGGGAGCGGGCGCAGGAGGTGATCTTCACCGACCTCGCGGCCTGCTTCGAGCGCGCCGTCCGGCCGATGATCTGGTGCCGCGACAACTTGCGCGACATGAAAGTGGTGCTGCCCGACTACCCGTCGATGACCCTCTACCGCGGCGAGGAGTTCTTCGGCTACCCCGTGCTGCGCTTCGACCGCCAGCCGGGGCTGTCGCTGGCGCGCGCGGTGAAAGCGGGGTTCGAGGCCATCGTGGCACTGGCGCTGCTCGCGGCCGTCGCGCCCGGCATGCTCCTCTGTGCCGTGGCCTTGCGTGCCACCGGAGAGCGGGCGTTCGTCTCCAGCCCGGCCGTCGGTCGGCGCGGCGCGCGGTTCCGCGTGCTGGCGTTCGACACCGGCGACCCGGCCGCGCCGGCGCGCGGCCTGCTGCGCCGCTTCCTCCGGGCCACGAGGTTCCAGCACCTGCCGGAACTGCTCAACGTGCTCGCCGGGAGCATGAGCCTCATCGGTCCCCGTCCCGTGGCGCCGGCCCAGGCGGAGGTCATGCCCGACTGGCAACGCGCCCGTTTCGAGGCGCGGCCGGGCGTGACCGGCCTCTGGCAAGCCCGCCGTCCCGCGCACCGGCGCCTTGACGACATGGCGCGCCTGGACCTCTACTACGTGCAGAACTGGTCACTGGCCCTGGACCTGCGGATCGCCGCGCAGTCAGCCGGGGCGCTGCTCCGCCGCTGGTTCGGGCGCGGGTGAGGCGCCAGCCTGGAACCGGTCATGAGTCCGCCTGTTCCCACCTCCCAGTCTCCCCATCTCCCCAGCCGGGGTGCTCCGCCTGACCCCCATCTCCCCATCTCCCCATCTCCCCATCTTCCCACGCCGGCCGCCGGGGAGGCGCGCGCGGTCGCCGAGGCCCTGGCGCGGGGGCTGTTCGCCAGGTTCTCCCCTCTGGGCGCCGAGAGCCTCCTCTGGCACGGCGGCTTCGCCCGCGGGGAAGCGGCCTTCCTCTCCGGCGACGGCTTCCGGCTGCCGTGGGGCGACTACGACTTCGCCGTCGTCTCCCGGCGGTTCCCGCCGCGGCGGGCGGTCGCGGCGGCGATCGACGAGGTCGCGGCCCGCGTGCGGCCGGGAGTGAACGTCGACGTGACCTTCGTCCATCCGCGTGACCTCCTCCATCCCGCGCCGGACCTCTCCAACTTCGATCTCCTGGCCGGTTCCACGCTGCTGGCCGGACGTCCCCCGCGCATGGCCGCGCCCCCGGCGTACGTTTCGCCGATCAGCCCGCTGCGCATCATCGTTAACCGTCTGTGCGTGACGCTGCTGGCGTTCCGGCGCGACGCGATTCCCGCCCCGGGCGCGGCGGCCGCGGCGAACCTGCACTTCCTCATCGACAAAACCTACGTCGCGCTCGGCGCCGCTGAGACGGTCCTCTTAGGGACGTATCACCCGTCGCCCGCGACGCGCCTTTCCCGGCTCCGCGCCGCCGCGCCGCCGACGGCCTCGCCGCGGGTTCTAGACCGCATCGCCGGGGCCACCGAACGCAAGACCCGGCCCGGGGAGGGCCTTGGCGAACCGCCGCTGCCGCGCATGTTGCGCGCCTGGGGCGATAGCGTGCCGCTCATCCGGCGGCTGCTGGCTGCGGCGGGGGCGCCGGCCCGCGAAGCGAAAGAGGGCGACCTGCCGCGCCTCTTTCTGGCGCGGTTGCCCGCGCTCTACTACCGCGATTTCATCCGGTGCGCCTTGCCGCGGCCGCTGCGCTTCGGGTTGCCGGTGTGGTCGCGCGCGGCGGCGTGGCACGAAGACCTGCTGACGCGCCTGCACGCCTGCCACGAGGCTCGCCAATGGACCCGATCCCGGGCGGTGGCGCCCATCCATCGCTGCGCGGCGGCGGCGGCGCTGTTGTACGATTCGGTGGACGACCACGGGCGGGTGATCGCCCTGGATCTCGCCGCGCGCGCCGGGGGCGTCCTGGACCCGGCCGTTCTCGTGCGGCCGAGGGGCGGCGAGGCCGGCGCGATCTGGAACGCCGCGCGCGAGGCGATGGCGCGACTCTGGATTCTCTACACGCGAAGGTATTGGAAACGCTCTCTTCGTGACGCCCTGCCGTCACTCGCCCGCGCGATTTTTGAACGGTAGCAACCACGATGGCCGCTTCCGGCGACGCGACGCGCGGCGCGCTGGGGGTTGGGTGCTGGGGGTTGGGGGTTGGGGAACCCCGTCTTCCCATCTCCCCATCTCCCCATCTC
>JACQVU010000190.1 GCA_016209585.1 Planctomycetota bacterium | reverse complement strand
TCGGTTGTCAGTTATCGTCACATTGTTGGGTTCTTGTCAGTCACCGCTCACCCCAGCCCCCAGCACCAAGCACCCACCACCCAGCCCCGCGCCGCTAGCCCCCAGCCGCGGCGCCGACAATGCCGGGAAGCACGTTGCTCATCCACTTGCCGGCGACGCGCCGGGCGAAGACGATATCGCCGGATGACAAGATGTTGCCGAGGTGGCCGACGTTGAACAGGTCGGCGCCAGCCATCGCGCCGGACGCGCCCAGCCCGGCGTGGGAACTGGCCAGGTAGCGGTGGGCGATGAACGACCCCGACGTGTACGCCCCCACCGCGCCGCCCGGTTGGACGACGAAGAACTGCCCCGGCGCGGCGGCGGCGAGCGCCGGGCGCCAGGTTTGGCCGTCGAACAGCATCTCGCCCAGCGCGGGGCGGGAGGGCAGCGCCCCGGCCGAGGCGGAGCAGTTGAACCGCACGGGGCCGACGAATGGGGAGCCGCGCGCGTTGACGGCGCAGGAGGCGAGCAGGTCCAGCCGGGTGCGGCCCGGGCCGTCGCGGATGGTGAAGAGGTCGTCGAACCGGCCGAAGGGCGCGTCGGCGCCAAGGCCGCGCGCCACCACGCTCGCGGCCGCGCCGGAGGATTCGCCGGTGGTGAGCGGCAAGGGAGTGCGCACTTCCCACTCGCCCGCGTCCGGGTCCCACACCAGCCGCCCGCCGATCCGGGGGATGTCGAAGTGGGCGACGCTGGCGTAGTGCACCAGCGGGTTTTCGGAGGGGGCGACGTCGAACTGCAACCGCCCCTGGAAGGGCGAGTCGGCGGTGGCTGAGAAGTAGGCCGACGCCCAGATGCCCATCGTAGGGGTGTCGTTGTCGCGCCGGTCGCTGTTGAGGAAGTGCACCACGTCGCCAAGGCGACCGTAGGGCGAGCCGGACGATTCGCCGCCCGCGACGCCCAGCATGCGGGGGTTGGTCTCGGTCGCGCCGGAGACGCCGGGGTCGTCGAGGAAGAGGGCCAACCGGAAGCGCTCCGGGTCGGCCGGATCGCGGGTGACCACGAACAGATCGTCCAGGTCGCCGGCCTCGCCGGCGCTGGCCAGCAGGCCCGCGCCCTCTCCGGCCACGCGCCGCACGGGGGTGGAGCGGTTGGCGGCCGCGCCGTCGTCGTGGAAGTGGTCCGCCGTGAGCCGCGGCGGCGTGAGCGGAATCAGCGCGCGGTCGCCGGCGTGCGTCTCCTTCAAGAGCGCCAGGTCGTTCAGGAAGAGCGCCATGCCCGACGCCGGGCGGCCGGTGAGCAGCGTTGCCCCGGAGGCTGGCGCGCCCGCGAGATCGGCGTCGATCACCGTGAGGTTCGCGCCCGACGAGCCGGCGACCTTGACCAGCAGCGAGTCATGCCAGCCGCCGTACTGGCCGGCGGCCTCGCGGGGGGCGAAGAAGGGGTAGCGCCAGGGGCCGGGGTTTCCGGTGCGCAACGCCCGCGCGCCGGAGGCGTCGCGGGAGAGGGCCTCGGCGAACGAGACGGCCTCCGCGGGGTCGGCGCCTTGAGCCGCGCGGACGATGACCGGGCCGGCGGCGAAGGCGCTGATGTGCGCGTGGCGGACCGGGGCCGCGCCGGCCGCGTCGTGCATGCGCGACGCCGGCGACGACGCCGGAGCCGCGGCGGCGGGAAAGGCCGGGGCGACGCGCCGGGGTTCGACGAGGCGGCGGGTCACCAGGCCGCGCGGCCCAGCCTCCCAGGAGACGATCTCTTCGGGTCGCGCCGGGGCCATGGGCAGCGCGCCGGCCCAAACCTCTTCGGATCGCTCCGGCGCGGTCCAGGCGGCGACTTCGGCCAGCGCCAGGGCCCGCGCGCGGGCGTCCAGTTCGGCGCGGTTCAGGTCGGTCGCCACGTCGGAGGCGGAGAGCGTCTGCGCCAGCGCCAGGTCGGGCGCGGCGATGACGATGGCGCCGCCCTCGCCGCCGTTCTCCACGCGGTGGACGTATTGGAAAAGGTCTTCCTCCCGGTCGCCGGGGAGTTCGAACGCGAAGGTGACGGCCAGCGCGGCCGGCGCGGCGAGCGAGCGGCCCTCCAACTTCAGGTCGGTGATCGGCTCCGTGGGAGCATCGAGAAGGCCGACCACCTCATCAAAGCGCACGACGCCGGCGGCGAGGTCCACGGTGAAGGGCAGCGGCGACTCGCGCGGCTCGGCCACGTTCTCGAACGGGTCGGCTCCCGCCGGGAGCGCGCCGTCGCGCCGGCGGAAGAAGGTGTGCTTCACGCGGATGGGAAGCGACCGGCCGTCCTCGCCGGCGGCCAGCCGTGTGGGCCACATCGGCAGGCGGGAGCGGAACTCAGCGGGCAGGCGGTACCAGCGCCAAGCGCACCGCGTGAGGATGTCCGCGCGGCGGCGGCGGGTGGCCTCGTCGGCGCCGGTGGCGACGCGGTCGAAACCGCGCTCAACGAGGCAGGCGCGGCGGGCGACCTCTTCCGCGATGCCCCAGGCCGCCAGGAGCGCGGCCAGCGGGGCGAGGGCGCCGTCGGGAACGGTGGCGAGCGCGCCGTCGCTGAGCGCCACCGGCTCCCAATCGCCAGCCACTTCCTGCTCGCGGCGGATGCGCGCGCCGCGCACCACCACGGCGCCCGGCCGCGCGGCCCTCGGCGCTTCGCTGACGCGGCGGCGAGAGAGAAGCGTGCCGGAGACCGGGGCGTGCGGCGCGGCGAGGGCCGCGGGGTCGAGAACTTCCACCGCGCCGTCCGGGGCGAGGCGCAAGGTGGCGCCGGCGAGGGCCAGCAAGTGGGCGAGCGCCTCGCGCGCCGGGGTGAGCGTCCAGACCAGGTTCCGCACCGGCACGTCGAGCGGCGGCACGCGCGCGTTCAGATGCTCGCGGCTGGTGGGGCCGAGCGCGGCGAGGCAGCGGGTGACGAGCGCGTGCCAGCGCCAGAGCGAGCCGTGGTCGAGCGTGGCCGGGTCGAACGTCACGCCGTCCTCGCGCGCCACGTTGAACCGTCCGGTGACCGCGCCCGCGCGCCAGAGCAGGCGGCGATCCGCCAGCGAGAGGCGGGTGAGCGCGCCGCCGGCGCCGTCTTCCTCCATTTCCACGCGCGTGACGATGAGATCGCGCAGCGTGACGCGCGTTCGCCCGTCGCCCAGGAGCAGATCCCCCGCGGCCGGCGGCGCGGTCGCGGCGGCCGCTCCGGCGATGGTCACTTCGCCGGTGGAGGGCGCGAGGCCGGCGCGCAGGTCGAAGCGCGCGGTCACGCACGGCAAACCGGCGAAGGCGACATCAAGCGGGTGGGCGGTCATGGGAAGCGGGCGAGGGGCTGGGG
>JACQVU010000203.1 GCA_016209585.1 Planctomycetota bacterium | reverse complement strand
GGTATGATGCGGGAGGAAGTCCCGCGCCCATGGTCCCGCCTCCCACGCTCTTCGAGTTCGAGAACCTGTCGAAGCGTTATCGTTCGGTGGTCGCGCTGCAAGGGGTCACCTACCGCGCGGAGCCGGGCGCCATCGGCCTTCTCGGCCCCAACGGCGCCGGGAAGTCGACGCTGCTGAAAATCCTCATCGGCGTCATCCGGCCAACGTCGGGCCGCGGACAGATCCTGGGGTTCGACATCCGCACCGGGCAACTGCGCATCCGGCAGCGCGTGGGCTACATGCCGGAACTGGACTGCCACATCCCCGGCATGAACGCCGTGCAACTGGTCTGCACCGCCGGCCGGCTCACGGGCATGCCGCGCGCCGACGCCCTGGAGCGCGCGCACGACACGCTCTATTACGTCGGCCTGGGCGAGGCCAGGTACCGCGCCGTCGACACCTTCTCCGCCGGCATGCGCCAGCGTATTAAACTGGCCATGGCCCTGGTCCATTCGCCCACGCTTGTCTTCCTCGACGAACCCACCAACGGCCTCGACCCCCGTGGGCGCGAGACCATGCTGGCCCTCATCGAGGAACTCACCCGCCAGCGCGGCATGAGCGTGGTGCTTTCCTCGCACCTCCTCCCGGACGTGGAGCGGGTCTGCGACCGGGTCATCGTCGTCTCCCAGGGGCGGATCGCCGCCTCCGGCCGCATCAGCGACCTCAAGCGGCTCGAAGATCTCTCCTACACGCTGCGTATCCACGGCGATCTCGCCCCCTTCATCGCCGCCGCGGAGGCGGCCGGCGCGACGGTGAAAACGATGGAAGAGCGCGGCTGGTGCATGGTCTTCCCCGGCGCGGCCGGGGTGGACCTCATTCACCGCTGCGCCGCGGCCACGGGGGCGCAGGTGCGCCACCTGGAGTGCTCCACCCGCGCGCTGGAAGAGGTGTTCCGCGAGGCCGTGGCGGGTTGACGCCGATGCCGATTCACGAACTCGGTTACCGCCCGTGGGCCGGCCGCTTCCGGCCGAAGTTGTTCCGGTGGTGGCCCATCGTCACCTCCGGGCTGCGCATCCAGTTCCGGTCGAAACTGTTGCTGGTGACGCTCATTCTGTTCGGGGCGGTCTCCTTCCTGGTGATGATCGTGCAGATCGCGGAGATGATGACGGGCCAAGGCATGGTCACGCCCAAGGACGTGCGCGGCTATCAGTTGGGGGTCTTCCCCTTCGCCCTGATCATGCTGGTCTTCGCCGGCGCGGGGTTGATCTCCGAGGACCGTCGGGCGAGCGCCTTTCAGATCTACTTCGCGCGCCCGATCAACCGGCTGGACTACTTCCTCGGCAAGTTCTGCATCTGCGCCACGCTCATGTCGCTGGTCACGTTCTGGCCGAGCGTGCTCTTCTTCCTCTTCGCGGTGATGAACTGGGGCAAGGTGCCCGACTGGGGCCTGGTGGCCCGCGCCGTCGGGGCCATCTTCCTCTTCTCCGCCCTCGTCACCACCGTCACCACCTGCGTCATCCTGGCCGTCTCCAGCCTGGTGGTGCACCACCGGCTGGCGGGCTTCTTCCTGCTGGTGGGGCTGTCGCTGCTGCACACGATGGTGGGGGTGGTGCGCGCCGTGCGGCAGGACGAGAAGGTGTGGTACGCCTCGCCGCTGGCGGCCCTGTTCGAGGTGGGCGAGGCCATCTACGAGCCGGTGCTGCTGGAGCGCGACAAGGCCCGCGATCACACCAACCAGTACGTCGCGGCGAAACTGAACCTCCTGCAGAAACGCGCGCCCTACGATCTCCTCGGTTTGCTGGGCATTGACCGGCCGGGCGACCACGCGGCGACGCTGGACGCGCTGGAGACGGTGCGCAAACCCTTCATGGACCTGGCCTCGAAGAACCGGCGGTTCGATCGCGACTTCGACAAGACGCTCTCCCGCACCCTCCGGCAATTGGACGAGGCGGCCGGCGCGGAACAGCAAAAGCGCGCCCGGCGCGACGAGGCCGCCGAGCTCGCCCGGGCCGCGTGGAAGCAAGAGGTCGCCCAGCGGGCAGAGGCGCTGGGTCTCTCCCCGGAAGAGACGGAAACGCTTCTCGCCCCCTCTCCGCCGGCCGACGGCGGGCGGGAACCGGGCGAGCCGCCGCCGCCGAGTGACGGGGTGGGGAAACCGGCGCGCGATCCGCGCCCGGACGACGGCTCCCCGCGACCGGAGCGCGGGGAGGCGAACGCCCCGGGGCCGCCTCCCGCGCCGGGGGGCGCGCTCGTGGAGGCGTCGCGTCTCTCGCCCGCCCAGATGATGCGCCTGCTGGCGCTCACCGCCGAACTCAACAAGTGGCTCCAGGCGGCCGGCGACGAGACCGAGCGGCAGGAGCGGCTGATCACCCTGGCGCTCTTCCTGAACAACAAGGACTACCGCCGGTTTCTCAACGAGGGTGTGGCGGCGATGAACCGGACGAAGGCGCCCGGCCACGTGAGCGGGAAGCGCCAGGAAGTGCAGAAGTCGATCGACGCGCTGCGCGCCGAGCAGGAGAGGCTCCAGGCCGCGCTGGACGCCGAAGCGCTGGCCTACGGCCTGCCGACGGGGTTCGGGCGCGAACAGTTGGAGCACTTCTTGAGAGGCGAAATGCAGCGGCGCACGTTCGGGGAGGCGACGGTGTTCAGCGCCGACCGCGTCACGCTGGACCGCGGCGTCTGTCTTTCCGTGCTGGGCGCCTTGGCGGCGCTGTCGCTCGCGGTCTGCGTCACACGCCTGGGCGTCATCGCCACGCTGAGGTAGGCCCGGGTCAGTTGTCAGTTGTCAGTTGTCAGTTGTCAGTTATCGGTTGTCAGTTATCGGTTGTCAGTTGTCAGCCCCATGAACGAGCCGGTCATTCGCATCGAGAACGTGTCGCGCTGGTACGGCGAGGTCCTCGGCGTCTGCGGCGTCACGCTCCAGGTCGCGCCGGGCATCACCGGGCTGCTCGGGCCGAACGGCGCGGGGAAGTCTACGCTGCTCAAACTGATCACCGGCCAGATCCGCGCGAGCCACGGCCGCGTCTTCGTGCTCGGTGAACCGGTGTGGAACAACTTCCGCCTCAACCGCCGCCTGGGCTTCTGCCCGGAGCACGACTCCTTCTACGAAGAGATGACCGGCCTGGGGTTCCTCTCGTACCTCTGCCGGCTCTCCGGCTGGTCGCACCAGGGGGCGCGGGAGCGCGCGGCCCAGTTGCTGGCGCGGGTGGGGCTGGCGTACGCCGCGGACCGCGCCCTGGGCAAGTACTCCAAGGGGATGCGCCAGCGCGCCAAGATCGCCCAGAGCCTCATTCACGACCCCGAACTTCTGGTGATGGACGAACCCCTCACCGGCGCCGACCCCATCGCCCGCCGCGACCTCCTTTCGATCATCCGCAGCCTGGCGGCTGAAGGCCGCGGCGTCATCTTCTCCTCCCACGTTCTCCACGAGGTCGAGGAGCTCACCACCACCGTCGTCCTCATGCACCAGGGCAAGGTCATCGCCGAGGGCGACTTCCGCGAAATCCGCGAGCTCATCAACTCCCAGCCGCACCGCGTCTTCCTGCGGTGTGATCGCCCGCGCGACATGGCGGAGCGGCTGCTGCGCATGCCGCACGTCTCCACCGTGGAGTTCCACGAGGCTGGCGACGGCCTCACCGTGCTCACGCGCGACGCCCGGCAGTTCTACACCGCGCTGCCCGGCGTGGTGCTGGACCTGGGTGCGCGCGTGGACCACGTGGAAAGCCCCGACGACAACCTCGGCGCGATCTTCCGGTACCTGGTTCGCGAGTAACCGGCCTCAATGCGCCGCCGGAGCGAACAGCGAGAAAACCGGCGGGAACGTGAGCGCGAACCCCACGGCCAGGAGCAGCAGCATCGTGGCCCAGGCGGCGCGGAACGAAACTTCCTTGCCCCGCCACAAGAGGTGCAGCGCCAGCCACGAAATGAGCCACGCGGCGACCCCCACGCCGGTTTTCCCGGCGAGGGGGCCGACGGGCGCCCACCAGTTGAGCCACGCGCTCACGCCCGCGCTGGCTTCCGACGCGGCGATGGCCGCGCCGATCACCGCGCACCCGATCCCAGCTGACAGCACCGTGGCGGCGGCGGGGCCGCTTGGCCGGTCGGCGGGCGGCGCGGCGGGCGGCGACGCTCCCGGAGAATCCTGGCTGTTTTCCGCGCCGTCAGTCATTGAATTGGCGGGAGAAGGGGGGTTAGCGGTCCAGGATTGGCGCCACCTTGTTGATGAAGGCGCCGAAGATTCCCGCCACCATGGCGGCCAGGAAGGCGAGCACGAAGAGCGTGGTGGTGGCGCGGCGCAGGTCGTCGCGCCGGGCCAGATCGTCCTTGTACCGTTGCAGAAGCGCCGCCGCGGCCGTGGCCAGGATGGGCGAGAGCCAGGCCACGTGTTCCTTCCATTCCATGCCGAAAGTGTGCCAGGCCGCCATGTCGGTCACGGCGAGCAACTGCGAACGCGGGCTGGACTTGGCCGGATCGCGGTACCAGGGGTAGACCACCCACGTGCCGCTGATGACCGTGGCCCAGCAGATGATCGCCATCATCCAGAGGCCGAGTTGCAGCCGGCGCATGCGCTCGCGCGCGCCCTCGGCGGTGAGCCAGGCCGGCCGGAGGCTCCACAGACCGGCGAGTCCGCCGGCGAAGGCCAGCAGGTAGGCGGCGCCGAAGAGCATGCCGTGCAGCACCGTCCAGAACTCGCGCACCCCGAGACGCATCGCGCCACGCCTCCCGTCGCCCGGCGGGTGGTCACACGCCGCCAACCGTTCCCGCGGGCCGCGCGCGGCGGTCCGACACGGCTCGATGGTAGGGACCGGCCCGCCGCAAGGGCGAGCGTTTTCACGCCCCAGGCCAACCGCCGACGAGATCTCACCGGCTGGTGGCCAGGCGCGTCTGGGCGGCGGTCACCATTTCCGCGAGCATGTCGTCGATAGAGCGCGTGACCGTCCAGGCGGGATAGTGCGTGCGGAGTTTGCGGGTGTCGGAGATGTAGCAGATGTGGTCGCCGACGCGCGGCTGATCGACGTATTCCGCGCGCATCGTCCGGCCGGTCAGCGACTCGACCAGCGCGCGCGCCTCCATGAGGGAGATGGAGTTGCCGCGGCCGCCCCCCAGGTTGTAGACCTCGCCGGGCCGGGGGGCCTGGGCGAAGAGGTTCAGCGCGGCGATCACGTCGGCGGCGTGCAGGTTATCGCGCACTTGCTTGCCCCGGTAGCCGTACACGCGGTAGGGGCGTTCCTCAACGCAGGCCCGCACCAGGTAGTTGAGGAAACCGTGCTGCTCGGCCCCGGCGTGGCACGGCCCGGTGAGACAGCCGCCGCGGAAGACGCCCACGGGAAGGCCGTAGGCGCGGCCGTACTCCTGCGCCAGCACGTCGGCGGCGGTCTTGGAGGCGCCAAACAGCGAATGGGTCGAGCGATCGATGCGGCACGCTTCGGTGATCCCCTCCACGTCCTCCGGCCGGGCGTAGTCCCAGCGCGTGGGCATTTCCACCAGCGGCGCCTCGTTGGGCGCGTCGCCGTACACTTTGTTGGTGGAGAGAAAACAGAGCGGAGCGTCCGGCGCGAACCGGCGGCAGGCTTCGAGCACGTTCAACGTGCCGACGGCGTTGATCTCGAAGTCCTCCACCGGGCGATCCCGCGCCAGGTCGTGCGACGGTTGCGCCGCGCAGTGGATCACCAGGTCGGGCCGGGCGCTCTCCACCAGCCGGGCGAGCGCGTCGCGGGCGCGAACGTCGAGCGACTCGTGCCGGTAGGCGGGACACTCGGCGCGGAGCCGCGCGAGGTTCCAACCCGTGTCGCCATCCGGGCCGAAGAAGTCGCGCCGCAGGTTGTTGTCCACCCCCACCACCCGCGAGCCTTGCCGGGAGTAGAAGGCCACGGCCTCCGACCCGACCAGGCCGGCGGAGCCGGTGACCAGCACCGTGGGAAAGTGGGGCATGTGGAATCCGGTTGCGGTGGGGGAGCAGTAGTGTACCTTGCAGCGGCGGATCCCGAGAATCGGCCTTGGCGCCGGGCGCTTCGCCGCATGCTCGCTTTCCTGGCGAAACTCCGCAAACTCTTCGTGTTTCTCACCGCCGTCGCCGTGGTGGCGGAGATGGTGCTGTGGCGCCGCGCCGAAGCGTGGGGGGTGGCGTTCTTTCGGCCCTGGCTCGCGGCCATCGGCGCCGGAACCGTCTGCGTCGGCGCGCTCCTGCGCGCGTGGGCGGCGGGGCACATCGTGAAGCGGGAAGCGATCGCCGCGGCCGGGCCGTACCGCCACGTGCGCCATCCGCTCTACCTCGGATCGCTGCTGATCGGGATTGGGTTCGGCCTGTTCGTGGGAGACGGCCTGGTTCTCGGTTGCGTCGCGGTCTATTCCAGCCTGTTCTACACGCTGGCGATCCTGGACGAGGAGGCCAAGATGACGGCGCGCTTCGGCGAGGCCTACCGCGCCTACGCCCGGTCCACCGGACGGCTGCTGCCGCGACCGGGGCGCGCGCCCCCCGCCGCCCAGCGGTTCGACTGGCGGTTGTTCGTGCACAACAACGGGTACATGGCGTTCATCTACGCCGCTTGCGCCCTGCTGGCGGCGGACATCGCGCGCCGCGTGAACCTGGCTCTCCTCTTGCTTCCCTGATGGATCTTCCCCCCTATCACGCGGCTCTGCCGGCGGCGATTTCCGCTGTTTTTGTCAGCGGGGAGATCGTCAATCGTACTTGGTATGTATACCAAGTACGATTGACGATCTCCCCGCTCAGTTCAATTGTCCGCTTGATCGCTTGGCGCGGCGCGGTAGACAGTTGCGCTCGGCTTGCTACGTAGTATATATACTACGTAGCATCGCAGAGAGGGAGCGAAAAAAACGCGAGAGAGTCCAATACTACAGGGGAATCCAAGCATTCAGTGGCTTTTCAGAAGCCATTCTTGATAGTATATATACCATCATGAAAGGCCACAAGAATCGATGAATCTGTCTCGCCTCGCTATCGCCAAAACCGACATCGTCAAGTTCTTCGGCGCCCAAGAGAACAAAGTGTGGCGTCACTCGGATATCGCCGGGATCCTGGCGCATGCACGCGATGGTTGGCGTCTCGCTCAGCGGACAAACGCACGGGAATTCATCGATTTCCTGATGGCGTCCGGGAGGCTGAAACGGGTCTCGTTCCCTTTCGGCGAGCCGTACCAACCGGAGGTTCGGTACACCTGGGGCGACCTTCCGATGCCTCAGGTGTTCCTGACGCTGAAGCGTGGTTGTCACTTCTCCCACTACACGGCCGTGAAACTGCACGGCCTCACCGAGCAGGTTCCGAAGACCACATACCTCAACTTCGAGCAGGGGCTTTCGAGCAACTCCAAGGGGAAACTCACGCAAGGCGCCATCGACGCTGCTTTCAAGCGACCGGTGAGGACGACGAAGTACGTCGCGGAGACCGATGAGTTCCGCGTATGCCTCCTGAACGGCAGGAACACGGGGTACCTGGGCGTCGAGGCGATCGACGGCGACTGGATGCGCGCGACGAACGTCGAGCGCACGCTCATCGACATCGCGGTTCGTCCCGTTTACTCCGGCGGAGTGCACGAGGTGCTGAACGCCTACCGGCACGCCATGGACCGGGTTTCAGTCAACCGGCTCGCTTCCATGCTCGCGGAACTGCAGTTCATCTATCCGTACCATCAGGTGATTGGCTGCTATCTCGAACGCGCCGGTTATCGGCCGGCGATGCTCGATCTTCTTCGGCGGTTTCCGATGGAGTTCGACTTCTACCTCGAACACGGCATGCGAAAGACGGAACACGTGAAGGAATGGCGCCTACACGTTCCCCAGGGGTTTTAACAGGCGCGTCGCCAGGTCAATCACGAAGTCGAAATAAAAGTCGTACTCCTTCAACGAGACACCGGGCTTCACCGTCGCGCGTACAGCCGCGAAGTCGTTGCGGTGGACCTCGCGCACCGACGCGAGACTCGCGAGCAGCGCCGGCGGCACGCGCTTGGCATGGAAGACGCGCCGGATGAGATCAATCTGGTCGCCCATCGTCATATCGACAGAACATTCTGTCGCCACCGTGTGAATATCGACGAAGTCCCGGGCGCGAGCGCCTCCCGGTCGGGTTCGGTGCACCACGGCGCCGTACTCCGGCATCTGCTGGCAAATCGCGCGCAGTTTTTCCGCGATCATCATTGCGGGCGAATAGACGAACACCCGATAGCCGTCGAGGTACTTCGCCTGCTTGCGATCGACCCACTCGTGCTTGCTGATTTCGATGTGGAACTTCCGCCCCGACTCGAGAGACTCGGCGCGCCGACGCAGCGCCTCGATATCACCGGCGAATTCACGGTAGATTTCCGACGACGCGATTTTGAACACGATCTCGTATCCTCCCCAGAAATCGGCGACGTCCGGCGACACGGAGGCGGGCTTGTCCTCCATCGTCAGGTCGAATACCTCGAAGCCCGCGGTTCGAAACGTTTTCGCCAGTGCGCTCGTCAGTTTCTCCGCCGCCCTGGGCCGCTCCTCCGGAGAGAAACACCCCGACATGGAGAGATCCACGTCGGTCGAAGATCGCGTGCTGATTCCGTGCACGAGGTCAAGCGCGTTTCCGCCCTTCAGGACCAGCCGGTCAAGGTAGTCGTCAACCGAAAAAACGGAGATGACCGCGAGCCGCTTGATCGTCTCCAGGCGCGCATCCCCGGTGCGCGCCGCAGCGGACCGACGCACGGTCTTTCCCCGACGTCGCGACGCCATGAAAGGCATCTGCCTACCCCTTCGCCCCCAGAATCCCGTGCATGCGATCCGCCAGTTCGGCGAAGCGCGTCTCGTCCCACCCGCGCGATGTCATGAAGGGCGTGCCGATGCGCAGGCCGCTGGTCTTGAAGATAGACTCGGTGTCGTACGGAATGGCGTTCTTGTTCACCGCGATGTTCTGCTTCGCCAGCCGGTCCACGCCTTCCTGCCCCGTGATGCCGTAGGTGCTCTTCACGTCGAGCAGGATGAAGTGGCAGTCGGTCCCCCCGGAGCAGAGCCGGCCGCCGAACCCCTTCCACTTCTCCTCCAGCGTCTTGGCGTTGCGCAGCACCCGGCCCTGGTACGCCTTGAACTCGGCGCCGTGCGCCTCGTTGAAGCAGACGGCCTTGGCGGCGATCTCGTGCATGAACGGCCCGCCCTGGAAGCCGGGGAAGGTGCAGTGGTCGATCTCCTTGGCGAACTTCTCCCGGCACATGATCACCGCGCCGCGCGGGCCGCGCAGGCTCTTGTGCGTGGTGGTGGTCACGATGTCCATGTGGGGGAACGGCGTCTGGTGATGCCCCGCCGCGATGATCCCCGCCGTGTGGGCCACGTCGGCCATCGCCAGCGCGTTGTTCGCATGCGCGATCTCGGCCACCCGCTTCCAGTCCACCTCCCGCGGGTAGGCCGAGTACCCCGCCAGCACGATCTTCGGCTGGTGCTCGGCGGCCAGCCGCTCCATCTCGGCGTAGTCGACGCGTTCGCTGCGCCGCTCCAGGGGATAGTGAACGAACTGGTACTCCTTCCCCGAAAGGTTGGCGGGCGAGCCATGCGACAGGTGCCCCCCCTGCGACAACACCAGCGACAACACCTTGTCGCCCGGCTTCAGGAAGGCGCTGTACACGATCAGGTTGGCCGACGCCCCGCAGTGGGGTTGCACGTTGGCATGCTCCGCCCCGAAGAGCCGCTTCACCAGGTCGCGGGCGATCTCCTCCACCTCGTCGACGTGCCGGCACCCGCCGTACCAGCGCTTGGCCGGATAGCCCTCGGCGTACTTGTGCGCGAGCACGGATCCCGTGGCGCGACGCACGTCGTCGGAGGAGTAGTTCTCACTGGCGATGAGGTTGATCTCCTCCGTCTGCCGCTTTTCCTCGCGGGAGATGACGGCGAAGATCTCGTCTCGAAGGGGTTTTCCGGGAGAAAGCATGGAATTGACGCTCCGCGATGAACACGGATACCGGGATATTCCGTCGCCGGGATCTCAACCGAAGGCCCACTGGCCCTTGGCGAGCGTCTCATCATACTCGCGACCAGGGTCGGAATCAGCGACGATCCCGGCGCCGAGACGCAGGCTCGCGCGGTTCCCCTCCAGCACGATGGTGCGAATGGCCACGTTCAGGTCCATCCGGCCGTCGACGCCGAGATACCCGATGGCCCCGGTGTACGGCCCGCGAGCCTCCCGCTCCAGTTCGTTAATGATCTCCATCGCCCGGATCTTCGGCGCCCCGGTGATCGAGCCGCCGGGGAAGGCGGCGCGCAGAAGATCGCCCACCGTCACCCCCTCGCGCAGCGTGCCGCCCACCCGGGCGACCAGGTGCTGCACCGTGGCGTACCGCTCGATGCGCCGCGGCTCGATCACGCGCACCGAGCCGTACTCGCACACCCGGCCAAGATCGTTGCGCTCCAGGTCCACGATCATCGCCAGTTCGGCCGCGTCCTTGGCGCTCGACAGCAATTCCTCCCGCCACTTCGCGTCGATCAACGGATCGGGCGAAGCGGGCCGCGTGCCCTTGATGGGCCACGTTTCCACCTCCCTCCCGCGGACGCTCAGGAAGCGCTCGGGGGAACTGGACAACACCGCCCAGCCCTCGCCCGATAAGCAGGCGGCGAAGGGCGCCGGGTTCCTCTCGCGCAGCAGTTGATAGAGCCGCGCCGGCCCCCCGTCGTACCGGGCCGCGAACGGCTGCGCCAGGTTCACCTGGTAGATGTCGCCGGCGCCGATGTGTTCCAGCGCCGCGCGGATGGCGGCCTCGTACCGCCCGCGCTCCCACTCGGGCGTGAAGCGCGGCCACGGCGACAAGAGGCGCGGCGGCGCGGGGTTCACGTCAGCGGCGTCCATGTGCGCCTTCACCCACAGCGCGATCAGGTCCGCGAGGCGGTCGTCGCAGGCGGCCTTGTTTTCGCCGTGCGCCGTCAGCCAGGTGCGCCGCTTGACCCGGTCGATGACCACGGCGGCGTCGAACCAGGCGAGCGCCAGGTCGGGCGCGCGCGGCCCCTCCGGGAGGGGCGCGGCCGCGAGACGCTCAATGAACAACCGCAGGTCGTAGCCGAAGAAACCGATGGCGCCGCCAAAAAAAGGCACGTCCGCCCACCACGCACGCCGCGGGCAGTCGGCGAACCAACCCGGACGAGGAATGAAGTCATCCAGCGCCGCGAGCGGGTCTCCCCGGCGCTCCACGACCGCGCCACCACGTTCGGTCGTGCGGATCAGGTCGCCGCGCGTCTCAAGCGTGCGCGCCGGTTCCAACCCCAGGATGGTCCAGCGGCCCGGCTCCGGCGACGCCGCCGCGCTCTCCAGCAAGGCGGCGCGGGGCAGAACGGGGAGGAGGCTCAGCAGCCGCGCGGTGTCGTCACCGCGCAGGGCAAGCCGGGCTTGGCGATGGATGGGAGGGCTGGACGCGGCCGTGACCGGGGATTGGGGTTGGGGGCCAGGGGGCGGAGGTCAGGCGGAGTACCGCGG
>JACQVU010000195.1 GCA_016209585.1 Planctomycetota bacterium | reverse complement strand
GGTCCGCAACTCGCGCCCCGTCGCCGCCTCCCACAACTTCACAGTCTTGTCATCCGACCCGCTGGCGAGGAGGCGGCTGTCGGGCGAAAAGGCCACGGACCACACCGCTTTCGTATGCCGCTCCAGTGAACGCACTACACCCACCACACGAACTAACGTATCTGGCTCGTCCGGCGCCCCATCGCTTGGCGTGGGCGGAGGAACGGGTGAGGAAGCGGATGAAGGTGGCGGCGGCGCGGTCATCGGCGATTCACGAGAGCGGAGGTGACAGCGTCGAGGCGTTTCAGCACGTCGTCGAACGACTGGGGCCGATCTTCGGCATTGTCCTCGACACAGTCGTTGATAACGATATCCCATGCGCGCGGGATGTCAATCTTCGCGCGCCCGGAGATCGCGGGGCGGCTGGAGGCGGAACCCTTCAGCGATTGTGCCGCGGTCGACCGCCTGGAATCAGTCCGCGATCCGCCGGATGAACGCGTTCTCCCCCAAATCGGCGTCGGGGCGCGTGGCGGCGAAGTGATCGTACTCCCGCACGATGTCGATGGCCCAGACGCTCGGCCCGGCGAAGGCGATCGGCTTGTGCTCGTCGTGCACCACCTCGGCCCCGCCCGGCCCGACCTGCATGTAGAGCACGCCGTCCACCTCCACCAGCAGTCCGTCGCTCGCCTCGGTCAGGCGGTGGGCGTGGCCGGTGGTTTCGCCCTTGGCCAGGATGCGGTCCGGCCGCGGACGCGGCCGGGCGCCCCGGCGTTCGGGAATCGCCTCCACCCGCTGGAAGAGCACGTCGCCCTGCTGCGCCTGCTGCCTTGGAAACGGATTGCTCGCCATGGATCCACCGCTCCTTTCTGGAGATGGCCGGGAACCGTTCAGGGGGATGGCGTCAAGGAACCACGAATGGACACGAATGAACACCAATGAGGGGACGGGGATCAAAACGTGGTTGTCAGTTTTCAGTGATCAGTTGTCAGCGAGCGGGGTCTTCTTTCGCCTGACAACTGATAACTGGCCACTGATAACTTCTCTCTGGTTCCCCATTCGTGTCCTATTCGTGTCCATTCGTGGTTCCGTCCGCTCGGAATCTCACGTCACCACCTCCGGCTCCCACCTCATCCTCCGGCCGCCGGAGGCGCGCCAGTTGATGGCGCCCTGCACCGTGCGGCAGTTCGGGTGCACCCCCTCGATGTGAGTCTCCCCGGTGCTGGGGTTCTTCATCTTCAGGTAGGGGCAGGCGTGCTGCTCGTCCAGCCGGATGACCAGCAGTTCGTAGTCGCCGCGCCGATCAACCACCTCCGGCCGCAAGGCGGCCATCAGGCGGGGAAGGCCGACCTTGCGCACCACCACGCGCCGCACCTCCGCGTTCCTGGTGGTCAGCACCAGCCTGGGGTTCAGTTGCTCGCCCGGCGTCGCCACGATCGCCCGCGGCACGCGCACCCCGAACAGCATCCAGCGGCGCGTCTCGCCGGCGAAGGCCAGCGCCGGCCCATCCTCCCGGGAAAGGCGGCTCTGGTCGTCGAAGTGGCACGCCGTCGGTGGATCGCACGCCGTGATCACCCCGTCGCGCTCGTCCCACCACCAGACCAGCCCGGCCAGTTCCCGCAGCGCGCTGATCGCGGGACTCTCGTCGCTCTTTCCCGCCAGGCGCCGCAAGCCCTCAACCTCGACGAACGAGAGCGCCCAGTCGAACTTCTCGCGGAGATGCGGGTGCAAATCCTCCATCTGGCGCTGGATCCCGGTCACCTTCGCCCAGACCGGCCACAGCGCGCGCGCCACTTCCCTTTCCATCATCCGCGGCACGATCGCCCCCGGCTGGAAGAACCGCCCCGGCTCCCAGCGGCGCGGGCGCGCCGTGCCATCCCGCGACGCCCCGCCGAGGCGCGCGGCGCGACGCCAACGCCCCGGCCCCGGTTCGGCCCACGCCTCCGGCGCGCGCGCGGCCCGGACCAGTGCCTCACGTTCCACCGCGTCGTGATGGTCCGCCAGCGCCTCCCACGCGGCCGTGGCCAGCCGGCGCTCCCGCACGTCGCTGTTCGCCAACCGCGCGCGGACGTGAGCCGGGTCTTCCATCCATATGATCGGACAACACGGAAGGCCGAGAGCCTCGCCCAGCCGTGCGAACGCCGCCTCCGCTCGATCGCGCCGGTCAGCCACTTGCCCGAAGAAGGCGTTCTCCCACTCCGCCCGCGCCTCGTTGAACGCCTCAGCGGCGCTGACCTCCCCGGCCTGCCAGCGCTCCCGCCGGGCGCGCGCCGCCGCCTCGCGCCTTTGCCGGTCGGCTTCGAGCGCCACCAGCCGCGCGTCGGCCTGGGCGGCCACCCGCTCGGCGTCGGCCACCAGGGCGGCGGCTTCCGCGAAGGCCGCCGGGGCCACGCGGTTCAGCGCCCGGTCGGCGGAGTCCAGCAGCCGCCGCTGCTCGCGCGCGCTCTCCAGTTCGCGCCGCGCCCGGTCGCCGCCGGCGTCGCGCCACGGGCCGATGCCCCGCAACCTGGCCGCGGGGCGGTTGAGCAATGTCGCCATGTCCCCCTCCACCACCAACCGTGCTTGATACGCGAACAGTACCCCGCTGTTCGGCGCTGTCAAACCGGAGTGGCGGAATTTTGGAAGAAAACAGTACTTTCCCGCGTAATGAACACATTGCCCAATTATCGCGGGCAATTTGTGCGGAGCCGCGACGCGTCGCTACGCGAGACGAACCGTGTGCTTGACGGCGATCTTCACGTCCTTCGACTCATAGGCCCCGATACGGGCCGGGTCCCCGCCGGACGCGATATACGACCGGATGCGCGCCCGCACGGCGCGCCGCGTCTTGAATACCTCCACCTTCACCACCCCGTCCGCGCCGACCTCCGCCAACACGAACGGCTTCCGGGAGGCGACGCCCACGTCGAGCCGCCCGCGGGCCTGGTCGCTCGCCCGCCGCCCACCCGCCCGCCGCCCGCGCCGCGGTTTCGCCTCGGTCACGGCGGGAGCGGGGGTATCCACCACTTCCGCCGGCGGTTCCGCGGCGGCGACCGGCGCTGGCGCTTCGATCACCGGGCCGCCGCGCACGGTCGTCTCCATACCGCCCGCGGCGCCTTCCACCCTCGCGGCTTCCGGGACGGTCGGGGCGTTTTCCCCCGCCACCCCTTCCGGCGCGTCCGGCTCGGCCGGGGCCGACCCAACCGGCGCCCCGCCGGCCGCGGAAGCGGACTGCGCCGCCGGCGCCACGGTTGCGGCTCCCATCGCGGAGTTCACCTTGGCCACGATGCGATCGATGGTGTCTCGCAGCGACGCCGGGCAGCGCGGGTCATCGTGAGCCCGCCGGAAGAAGTCGAGCGCCTCGCCGTACCGCTCTTCTTGCAGGAGGCGCTGCGCCTGAGTGACCAGGTCGAGGTACCCGGAATCAGCCATATTGCACGGAGCCTGGCCCCTTCCTTTTCCCTTGGCGCGGGGGTTGGCGGTGATCGGTCGGACCGGTCCGATCGGTCGGATCGCCTCTTCCCGTGGCGCGGGGGTTGATTCTCCCGCGAGAGATCGCCCCGCTCGCGCCCTCCGGGATCCCGCGACCGGCCCCAAGGCGCTCGCCGTGGGGTCAAAGCGGAAAAATCGTACGACCACCCGCCGCGAAAGCAAGTGTTTTCCGGCCCCACGTTCGCCGCCTCGGCTGATCGGCTGCGCGCGGAAGTTGACTTGCTCCGCCGGCGGGCTATGATGACTTCCAGCGCGCGGCCATAGTTCAGAGGTAGAACGTCAGCTTCCCAAGCTGAATGTCGAGGGTTCAATTCCCTCTGGCCGCTTTTCGGCGTCTATTGTGTCGCACCGCCGCGCATGCCGCCGCAGTGGTCCGCGCGGGGGGAGGTTCGCGCCACCGCCCGCGGCGCGGCCTGCGATAGCCGATCTTCCGGCGGCAGCGGCGCGACCGGAAAGGCCAACAACCGCGACGCGAGCAGCCCGCGATAACGGGCGAGCCACGAAGCGAAGGCCGGGGGCGTGGCGAGGGGCAGCGTGAGTTCAATCGAGTCGCGCGGCATGGGGGAACGGGCGATTATAGTGCCCCCGGACGCCGAACGTCCCACGCGGAGACGCGGCTGGCAACAAACAGTCCGTAGGGCGCGCCGTGCGCGCCGGATTGCCGATTGGATCGGGCCGCTTCGAAAGCCGCTGTCGCCATCTGGTGGGCACGCGAATGAAACGTGCCGACGCCCGCTGGGAGAAAGCAAGCGCCCCGCGCCTGCTCGCGCCGCGCGTGGCGTGGCGCAACGGCGAGTGGGACCGCCTCCACCCCGACGTGAATCCGCGGCACATCAAGCGCCACCTGGCCGCGTGAAACGGGCGCACAAGATCGATCCGCACCCCTCACGCAAAGGCACAAAGACGCGAATTATTATTATCTTGGCTTCGTTTCGTTTGACCTGCTCTGCTCCGCCCCTTCTCTTCTTCGCGTCTTCGCGCCTTGGCGTGAGTCTTTGCTCTGCTCTTCTTCGCGTCTTGGCGTGAGACTACGGCGGGAGGTAGTACGCGCCGTCGGCGAGGGGGGGGCCCGCCGCCGCCCCAGAAGAGGCAGCGGTTGCGCCAGGGTTCGGGGCCGCGCCGGTCCAGAGGAACGCGCCTTGGCCAGCGCCGCCGTAGAGCAGGCCGCCGGCGATGAAGGGCACGGAGGCCTAGAACGCGGGGCCGATGGCGCCGAAAAAATCTTTTTTGGATTCGGTTTTCTGCTTGCGTGGTGGTGGTGGTGGTGGAATTCTTATGTTCTGAAATCAAGAGTGTCGAGATGAATGGTGTGACGCTGGAGTCATGCGTCTAAGGAGCCGACAGGCTTCTGTCTTTCGGGTCTCTTTCGGACGGCGCTGACTCTCACAACCGAGACCGCGAGAGGTCGAACATGAAAATCACGCTTCGCGCCCTGTGCTTCGCGGTGTTCGCGATCGGGATCGTCTGGTCAACCGTGATACTGTCGGGGTGCGCGGCGAGGGAGGCCGCCATCACCGAGAAGAATTCGGAGAATGGCGTACAACCGACTGCACCACCAACTCCGCCGGTCATCTCAGGCGGCAGTCCCCAAGACCCAAGCCCATCGCCGGTTCGCCTCGGAAGGAAGGTAACGCTTACCTCCGCCGACCTGGTGGGTTCGGTGACCCACGACGAATGTGGGGTCGCGCTCAAGTGCGACATTTTCCAAGATTTGACGGAGAAGGAGTCGCTGCGACTTTTCACTCGGCCGTTGTACCTCCCTGTGCGAGACGAAAACGGCATGCCATGGATCAAGAAGTCGGGGAAGACGGTGGTTATTAAAGTGTCGACTGGCCAATCTGCCCAGATGAAACAGAAGATCTGCGAGGAACTTCGGAAGGTGGAGAAATACAAGACGGTGACTCCGCTGTCCATCAACGCGTGGCCAGCCACTCGGGTGATCTGCGCAATCAGTGGAACCGGGCCGCATTTCGACCATTTGGTTTCGGCGCCGGAGACTTTGACGGGAAGTTTGCCCGAGGTGATGCCGTTTACTTTCGTGGCACGTGACGAAAACGAGGCCTCCGCTTTCTCTAAGTCGTATAGTAGCCCTGACTCAAGCATGTTCTTGAGGTTTTCCGCCGAGGTTGAGGCATATGAGGCGAAAATGCAGGGGCAGGAGATTTCGTACGAAATGCTTCGAGAAGCACTTGTTGACCTGAAGGTAAGCCCGGAAGATATTCCTACGCTCTGTTTCTCTCAAAATGGAAAGAGCAAAATCCTTCAGAATATGATGGCTATCTTGGACCGGCGCGTTTGGTCTATCGGCGGAACGATCGCGGTCAGGCCCAGCGCCTTGGATAGTCTGGAGAGGATTCTCCTGGGCACGTTCAACAAGGCCGAGGATATTGACCTTCTCAGCGGCACGTACGAGATCCC
>JACQVU010000201.1 GCA_016209585.1 Planctomycetota bacterium | reverse complement strand
GCTCCGCGCCGGGCGCCGGCCCGTCGCCCGACGGCCGCGGGCCGGATCGGGCGCCAGAACTTCCCCCGCCCGCGGAGGGCGCGCCCGGAGGCGTCACCACGCCCGCGCCCCTTGGCGCGACGCCCGCCGCCGGACCCAATGGGGACGGGGCGGGGCCTTCCATCGTCTCTTCCGCCCCGACCCGCGCCGCGCCGGCGGAGGGCGGCCCCCCGCGCGGGGCCGCGCCGCCCGCGAGCCGCCTGGCGACCGTGCGCGCCCGCCGGCCGGCGCCCGGGGCGCGGCCTGGAACGACGCGCCTCGCCGGTTCGCCCTACAGTCCGTACGGGACACCCGCGCTGCGCGCCGGCGTCGGCGCCGGGGCCGGACGCGGGGGCGTGAGCCGGGTGGCGCCGGGCCGCCCGGCCGCGCCGCGTGGTCGCGCCGGCGCCGGCCCCTCGGCGCCGGCGGCGCGGCCACGTCCCGGCGCGCCGCGCCCCACGGGGCGTCGCGAACCCCCCGCGCGCCTCGCGCCGGCGCCCGTTCCGCCGCTTCCCCCCACCATGGAGGAGCGCGCCCGCGCCGCCGTGCGCCGCGTGGAGAAGACCCGCCTCCTCACCGGCGGCCGGGTGATGCTCATCAACAACGCGGAGGCCGAGGAGTGCCGCATCGCCACCCTCGATGACGGCCGGGTGGAGGAGTACTACGTCGACCGCGTGTCGCGGCAGGAGATTCTCCACAACATCTACAAGGGGCGCGTGGTCAACGTCGAGCCGGCCATCTCGGCCGCGTTCGTCGACATCGGCGAAGGGCGGCACGGCTTCCTGCATGTCTCCGACGTGATGCCCTCGTACGAAGTGTGCAAGGACCTCACCAAGGTCACCACGTACAACATGTCGGCGCGCCCCAAGGGCACCCCCGACATCCGCAAACTGCTGCACCGCGGCGACGACGTGCTGGTGCAGGTCTCCAAGGACGAGATCGGCAAGAAAGGCCCCTCGCTCACCACCTACCTCTCGCTGCCCGGGCGCTTCCTGGTGCTCATGCCCGGCCTGGCCAAGCGGGGCGTTTCCAAGCGCATCGACGACCCCCGCGACCGCGACACCCTCAAGCGCCTCGTCGACACCATCCAGACCCCCGACAAGATGGGCTTCATCGTCCGCACCGCCGGCAGCGGCGGGGCGGTGAACGAGGTGCAACAGGACTTCGAGCACCTCATGAAACTGTGGGAGGCGATCATCGCCCGCGCCGCCCGGTACCCCGCGCCCCGCGCCGTCTACCTGGAGAGCGACCTGGTCATCCGCACCATCCGCGATCTTTTCAACGACGGCATGCGCGAGATCATCATCGACAACGAGGAGGTCTACGAGCGCGCCCGGGCCTTCATGCGCGAACTCATGCCCGGCAAGGAAGATCGCCTGCGTCTCTACCAGGAAGACATCCCGCTCTTCAGTCGCTTCGCCGTGGAGGCGCAACTGGAGAGTTTCTACGAGCGTCGCGTGCCGCTGGCCTCGGGGGCTTTTCTGGTCATCGATCAGACCGAGGCCATGGTGGCCATCGACGTCAACTCCGGCCGCAACGTCCGCGAGAAAGACCCCGAGAAACTGGCCTTCTCCGTCAACGCCGAGGCCGTGCCCGAGATCGCCCGGCAACTGCGCGTGCGCGACCTGGGCGGCCTGGTGGTCATCGACTTCATCGACATGCAGGACCGCGGCCACATCCGTGAAGTCACCGGCATGCTCCATGAGGAGTTCAAGAAAGACCGCTCCCGCTTCAACATCTCCGAGATGTCGGAGTTCGGCCTGGTGCAGATCACCCGCCAGCGCTTCCGCGGCGGGCTGGAACGGCTCAACTTCCAGGAGTGCTCCCACTGCAAGGGCAACGGCATCGTCCGCACCGTGGAGTCTGAGGCGCTCAACGTCCTGCGCCGCGTTCGCCTGGGGTTGGCCGGCGTCGGCGTGAGCGAGGTGCGCGTCACCACCCAGAACGCGGTCGCCGCCTATCTCGGTAACGGCAAACGCCGCGAACTCCTCGCCATGGAAGACCGCTTCGCCAAGCGGCTGGTGATCATCGCCGCCGGCGAGGTCTTCCCCGAAACCCAGATTCTCTTCCTCGACGACCAGGGCCGCCCGGTCACCGTCGAAGGGTAGGGTGAGCCGGCGCGCCATGGCTTCCGCTCTCCGTCGCCGCGCCGGCCGCGGCCGTCGTCGGCGGACGCTGGAACCGTGATGCCCGCGGTCTACCTCGATCACAACGCCACCACCCCCCTGGACCCGCGAGTGGCGCGGGCCATGACCCCCTTCCTTTCGGAGTGGTTCGGCAACCCCCATTCGCCCCACGAAACCGGCCGCACCGCGCGGGCGGCGGTGGAAGACGCGCGGGAAGAGACCGCCCGCGCCCTGGCTTGCGATCCCGACGAAGTGATCTTCACCAGCGGCGGGACGGAGGCTGACAACCTCGCCCTCCGCGGCGTCATGCTCGCCGCGCGCCAGGCGTGCGACGGGCGCGCGCCGGGCCCGCCGCTCGTGCTGGTGACGTCCGGCGCGGAACACCCGGCCGTGGTGGAGACCGCCCAGGCGCTGGCGCGCGAGGGCTTCCCCCTGGTCGCGGCAGCCTGCTCCCACACCGGCGCCGTGACGGTGGCGGCGTTGGAAGAGGCGCTGGACCGCGCGGCGGAGATCGGCCAGCCGGCGCTGGTCTCGCTGATGCTGGCGAACAACGAAACCGGCGCGCTGTCGCCGGCGCGCGAACTGGCGGCCCTGGCCCACAGCCGCGGCGCGCTCTTTCACACCGACGCCGTGCAGGCGTTGGGCAAGGCGGAAGTCTCCTTCCGGAACGTCGCCGCCGACCTGCTCTCCATCTCCGCGCACAAGATCGGCGGGCCGAAGGGAGCCGGCGCGCTCCTCGTCAAACGCGGCACGCCCCTCATCCCCGCCATTACCGGCGGAACCCAGGAGCGCGGCCTTCGCGGCGGCACCGTGAACGTGCCGGCGGTGGTCGGGCTGGGAGAGGCCGTGGCGCTCGCCGTGCGCGAACGCGCCGCCAACGAGGCCCGGGTGGCCGCGCTGGCGTACCGTCTGCTGGAGCGCGCGTCGCGCGCCGCTCCCGCCATGCGCGTGAACGGCCCCACCGCCGGCGGAGCGCGGCTGGCGGGCACATGGAACCTGCGTTTCCCTGGTTGGTCGGGAGAGGAGATGCTGGTGCGGCTCGACTTGCGCGGCGTCCACGTCTCGCTGGGCGCGGCGTGCCACTCCATGGCCGCGCGGCCCTCGCACGTGCTGCTGGCAATGGGGCTTTCGGAGGAAGAGGCGCGCTCCTCGGTTCGCTTCTCACTCGGCCCGGCCAACACCGAGGAGGAGATGGACTACGTGGCCGACGTGCTGGAAGAGGTTCTCTCGCCGAGGTAGTTGTCGGGGGTCAGGGGGCGGGGAGACGGAACGCGTCGTTCGATGACAACCAACAACCCGCGTCCCGCGCCCCGACGGGGCGAAGAGACGCCGAGACGCCGAGTCCGGGCTTGTGCGCGTGGATGGTGGGCGCTATGATGCGCACTGCGTCGGCGTGTCGTGTAGGGCGCGGGCGGCGCGGTGATGGTCGCCGAGGTGGCGGAATTGGCAGACGCACCAGGTTCAGGTCCTGGCGAGGGTAAAACTTCATAGGGGTTCGACTCCCCTCCTCGGCATTCCAGAGTGTCCCGGCTGGCGAGATGGAACTTGAGCCGTTCGAACTCCACCAGCCCGCGGGGATCGCGGAGGCGGTAGCCATCGCCGCGGCGCATCCAGGCGACGTGGACTTCATCGCCGGCGGCACCGACCTCCTGCCCAACTACAAGTGCCGGCTGAACCACAAGGGCCACGTGGTGGCCCTGCGCGGCGTGCGCGAGATGCGCGCGCTGACCGCCACCCGCCTGGGGGCGCTGGTGACGATCGCGGAGATCGCGGAAAGCGACCTTCTGCTCGCGGCCTTGCCCGTGCTGCCCGAAACGGCGATGCAGGTTTCTTCGCCGCTGCTGCGCAACATGGGCACGCTCGGCGGCAACATCTGCCTGGATACCCGTTGCTACTACTTCAACCAGTCCGAGTTCTGGCGCGACGCCAAGGGTGGTTGCCTGAAGGAGCGCGCGGGCGATCTCTGCCTGGTGACCATGAAGCGGGCCGGGTGCGTCGCCACCTACTCCGGCGACATGGCCCCCGTATTGATCACGCTGGGGGCGTCGGTGCGCCTGGTTGGCCCGCGCGGCGAGCGGACCGTTTTGCTGGCCGACTTCTTCCGCGACGACGGCATCGACCGCAACGTGCGCGCGGAGGACGAGGTGCTGACCGACGTGCTCATCCCGCCCGACGCCGGGCGGCGCGCGGCCGCCTACCGCAAACTGCGGGTGCGCGACTCCATCGACTTCCCCCTGATGGGGGTGGCCGGCAGCCTGCTCGCGGCGGGAGGCGTGGTTGACGATTTACGCGTCTGCGTGAACGCCGTCGGGCCGCGGCCGCTGCCGATGGATGAGGTGACGGCCCCGCTGCGGGGCGAGACGCTGACGCCGCCGCTCATCGAGCGCGTCGCGCAGGAGGTGATGGCCCGCGTCTCGCCGGTGCGGAACGTGTTCCTCTCCACCACCTACCGCCGCAAGATGACGGCGGTGTTCACGCGCCGGGTGCTGACGGACCTGGCGGCGCGCGGCCGGGGGTGAGGAGCGCGGGGGAGGGTGCTGGGTGCTCGGTGTTGGGTGCTCGGTGTTGGGTG
>JACQVU010000192.1 GCA_016209585.1 Planctomycetota bacterium | reverse complement strand
GGGGGTCAGGGGCCGGGGGCGGGCGCGAGGCCGCGATCATTCTGCGTGCGTGGCGGCCCGATGGCGGGTAGCATACCGTGTCCGTGCGAGGTTGTTCGCCGCTCGGTGGCCGGGATCGGCGGCGCGCGGCGGATGGTGAACCGGAGTTTTCGGAGAGCGCCATGATCTCCCCACTTGGTGGTCGTATCGCGGTCTCGCCGTTCATCCGCCGCCTTCGGCCGTGTTGGCGCGCGGCGTTCGGGCTGGTCGCGGCATTGGCGTTGGCCGTCACGGGCTGCGCCGGGGGTTTCTTCGACGCGAAAGCCTCCGCGCCCGAGGAGCGCGCCTACGGCCATACCGGCGCGTCCGGGCCGAGCGGCGGCGCGCCAGCGCCGTTGGCCGGACTCGCGTTCAAGAGCGATATGAAGTCCGTCACGGGGTCGCTCGACGGAGACATCAGGGCCGGGAATCTCGGGCTCTTCGGGGAGGCTCCCGACGTGCTGGTGGCGAACCAGGGCGCGCCCGGCCCGGACGTGGTGCGCAAGGTGATCTACACCGCCAATCTCAGCGTCACGGTGAAGGAGGTCGAGGCCGCGCAGAAGAAGGCTGAGGAGATCGCCGAGTCATTCGGCGGTCATTTGCAGCAACTGGCGGGCGACACCATCACGGTGCGGGTGCCGTCGGACAAGTTCAAGGAGGCGCTGGCGCGGGTGGAGGCCCTGGGCACGGTGACCGACCGCAACGTCAACGCCCAGGACGTCACCGAAGAGTTCGTGGACCTTGAAGCGCGTTTGAAGAACGCCCTCGCCTCCCGGGACCGGCTGCTGGACCTCATCAAGCGCGCCGACGACGTGAAGGCCATCGTGGAACTGGAGAAGGAACTGCGCGCGGTGGGCGAGGAGATAGAACGCCTGCAAGGGAAACTGCGCTTCCTCCAGAGCCAGGTTTCCATGTGCACGATCACGCTTCGCTTCGCCCGCACGGCCCAGGCGCAGGCGCCGGTGCGCTTCACGGCCGGGTTGCCCTTCGGCTGGTTGCGCCTCCTGGACCCGAACAGTCTGCTGGAGAACTGAGGAATCGAATCGACCTCCCGCCGGGGCGCGGGGCGGCCCGCGCCCCGACGTGAAAGGAGCAGCCCGCCATGGATCGCGCCGCGTACCTCTCGCCGTCACCGGTCGCGCCCCGGCGCGCGCCGGTTCGGGTTTCTTTCATGGTGATCATGCTCGCGCTGGGGGCGGCGTCGGCGCTGGCGCTGGCGAGCGGATGCGCCATGGCCATCGACGCGCCGGAGGGCTACGCGCGGCTTTCGGATCCCTGGCCTTACGACTACAAGGCCGTCTCCACGCGCGGGTGCGCCATCGCGGTGCGGCAGCACGCCAACGAGGACGAGATGGCGGACCTTTCGTTCTGGAGCGGGGCGATCGAGTATCAGAAGGTGGAGCGCGACGGGATGAAAATGGCGGCGCGCGACGCCATCAAGTTCCGCACGGGCGAGCCGGGCACGTTGTTCACCTTCGAGTCCGGCGAAGGCGCGGGGCGCATGCTTTACCTGGTGGCCGTGCAGGTGACGCCGCGCCGCATCGCCACCGTCGAAGCCGCCGGCCCCGCCGCCGACATGGAGAACGACCGCGAGAAACTCCGCGCCGCCGTGGAGACGCTGCGGTGACGCCGGCGGCGATTTCTTCGCGCCCAGGCGCCAGGCGCCGCCCTCCGCCAGGCTTCAGCATCAGAAGCCCCAGCGGCGCGCGGGAGAGGGAGGCGAGCGAAGAGGGGGCAGGCCGTGAGGTGGAGGAATCACTTCTTGCTCTTGCCGCCGTGGCGAGCGAGGTAGTCGCGGACGTAGGCATCGCGCATCGCGCAGGGTTTGTGGTGGGCGTCGAGAACTTCCTTCTCTTGGGTCGGCTCCATCACCCCTCGCCGCCGCCGACGGCGATCAGACTCACCCGTTTCCCGCCGCGTCCTCCACGAACCGCACCAGCAGCCGCGTGGCGGTGCCGGTGGAGCCTTTGGGAACGTAGGGCGCTTCCTCACCGAACCAGCAGGTGCCGGCGATGTCGAGGTGCGCCCACTTCTGGTCGTGGGCGAAGGTCTCCAGGAACGCCGCCGCCGTGCAGGCGCTGGCGTAGCGGTCGCCGGCGTTCTTCAGGTCGGCCAATTCGCCTTTAATCTTCTCGTAATACTCGTCGTAGATCGGCAGACGCCAGGCCCGTTCGCCGCTGGCCTCCGAGGCCTTCTGCAACCGCGCGCAGAGGTCTTCGTCGTTCGAGAACAGCCCCATCGCGGTCTTGCCCAGAGCCACCACGCATCCGCCGGTGAGCGTGGCCACGTCCACCACGAACCGCGGCTTGAAGCGGCCGGCGTAGGTGAGGCAGTCGCACAGCACCATGCGACCTTCCGCGTCGGTCGAGATGATCTCGATGGTCCGCCCCGACATGCTTGTCACGATGTCGCCCGGCATGTAGGCCGTGGCGTCAATCGCGTTGTCGGTCATTCCCGCGATGGCGATCACGTTGTGCTTCACCTTCAGCCGCGCGAGAGCGGCGATGGCGCCGATCACGGCGGCGGAGCCGGCCATGTCGTCGGTCATGCGGTGCATCTCGGCGGCCAGTTTCAGCGAGTAGCCGCCGGTGTCGAAGCAGATGCCCTTGCCCACGAGCACGATGGGGGCGTCGCCCTTCTTCCCGCCGTCGTGCCGCGCCACCACCATTTGCGCCTCGTGGCTCGACCCCTGGTTCACCGCCAGGAACGCGCCCGCGCCCAGATCGGTGAGGGCCTTGCGGCCCAAGACCTGCGCCTTCACGCCGGCCTTCTTCAGGAACGCCACGGCTTCGCGGGCGTACACCTCGGAATGCAGATCGTTGTTCGGGCGGCTCGTCCAGTCGCGCACCTGACGCACCGAGTCGACCACGATCAGCCCGCGGTCGAACCCGCGGCGAAAGCCCGTCGCGCCGTCACCGTCCAGCCCCGAGACGACCAGTTCCTGCAGCGGCCGGCGTTCGGGCTTTTCGACGGTGCGGAACTTGTCGAACTGGTGCTGGCCCAGCAGCAGCCCCTCGACCACGGCCTGGCCGGCCTCGGCCAGCGTGAAGGGGCCTTTGGTGAGCGGGTGCGCCAGGAACGCCGCGCGGGTGCGCTCCTGCTTGAGCAGCGTCTTCCCGGCGAGGCCCAGGGCCTGCCGCGCGCCCTCGGCCGTGAAGTCTTTCCGGGGACCCAGCCCCACGGCCACGACGAACCATCCGCTCTTGACGAGCGTGGCGGAGACCTTGTGTTTCTTTCCGACGATGAGTTTCTCGGCGCGCAGGGCGCCAAGGTCGACGCCCAGTGCGGCGAGGGCTTTCTCATAGCCGGCGAGTTGCTGATCTTCGAATTCCAGGACGACAACGGCCGTCCGCGCGTCCGGCCTGGCGGGGAGAGTGGAAGAGAGTTTCATGGAGGGCGAACCATGTACAACACCGGCGGCTGAACCGCAACCGGCAACCGGGATCGGCGCTCACGTTAACAAACACTACGGCGCGAGATTCACCGCCGAGACGCGGAGAACACCGAGGAATCCGGGTTAAACCACGCTGCACCGGGCGCAGGGGTGGCGGCTGCCGCGGCGGGCTTCCAGGTGGTCGCGGCGCAAGGTCTCGTAGGGGCCGGAGCGCCAGAGGGCCGAGAGGTCCTGGCGCGCGGCGTCGCCGACGGACAGCGTCGACTTGAAGTCCACGTCGCAGGGGTTGGCGCGGCCGTCCCACCAGATGAACATGCGGCGCCAGAGGTCGGAGCAGGGGGCGGCGATGGCGGTGGGGGGCGCCTCGTAGGCGTTCTCCCACGGGTTGTAGTTGACGAAGGCCACCTGGTCGACGTAGTCGCCCCAGAAACGCTCCATGTCGTTCAGTTCGCCGGCGCCGGGAACTTTCACGCCCGAGACGCGGGTGATGAGGCGCGACGCGGGGTAGTCGCGCCGGCGGATGTCGTGGAACCGCTTCACGTTCTCCAACACTTTGCGCAGGTCGCCGCCCACCCGCAACTTCCGGTAGGCCGTTTCGTCGGCGGCGTCGGCCGAGAAGACCAGGGTGTTGACGTCGGCCGCCAGGAGGGCGTGGCAGAGCGCCTCGGTGAGCAGCGAGGCGTTGGTGTTCACCTTCAGCCCCAGGAACTTACCGGCGGCGTAGGCCAACATCTTGTCAAGGTGGGGGCAGAGCGTGGGTTCGCCGCGGGAGGCCAGCGTCACGGCCTCCACGTGGCCCTGGGCCTGGTCCACCACGCGCTTGAACAGGTCAAGCGGCATCACTCCCATGTGGCCGTTCTTCCGAGCCGTGAAGGGCTTGTCGGTCTGGTAGCAGAACACGCAGCGGAAGTTGCAACTGGACGTCGGCTCGATCTGCAGGCACGGCGGGTAGTCGTCCAGCAGGCGGCGGTCGGGGTAGACCTCGTACCGGTACCGGTAGTGGAGGTAGCGGGGAATCTCGGCGTCAGTCAGCCGGCCGATCTCCTCGACCACGTTGGCCTGTAGCGTGAACGGCTGATGGGGCGCCGACGCGGTGGCCCGGCCCAGCGCCTCGTCGCAGGCGCGGCGCACCAGCGCCGCCGCGTCCGGGGAAAGCCCCATGTCGGTCGCGGCCGCCCGGACCTTCTCCAGGCGAGCGCGGGCCTCGGGCGGGGCGCGCCGCTGGCGGATTTCAACGAACGAGTTGTGTTTGCGGTACGGTGTCTGCGAATCAGCCATCGGATCGGCGGGCCGCGCGCGGGCCGCGGCCGGATGATAGCACGGAGTCGCGCCACACCGCCTGGCGATCGCCTTGCAACGCCCTCGTTTCCCGACCCGAACGCCCGCCCGCGCCACGGGCGCCCGCCGTGCTACCATGCGGCGAACGCCTCCCTCTCGCCAGAGGGAGCGGAGGGAGGCTAGAGCGTTGGCGCACGGCGAAACATGGAGGCGCACCTGGGCCGGTTGACCTGTCCGCGCTGCCGCGCGCCGTTGCTCACGCCGCTTGCCTGCGGAGCCTGCCGGACGGTTTTCGACGAGGCCGCCGCGCTGGCCATTCTGTCGGGCGACCCGCCGTCGGACGCCGACGCGCCGGGCGCCGGGCCGGCGCCGCAAGCCGCGCGGCTGGACTGCTTCGCGCGGCTGGGGCTGCCACGGGCGTTCGACCTTGATCGCCGCGCGCTGGAAAAGAACTACATCGCGATCTCCCGCCTGCTGCACCCCGACCTCTTCGCCGAACGGCCGGAGGAGGAGCGGGAGGTCGCGCTGCGCCACGCGGCCTCGATCAACGGCGCCTACCGCGCGCTGAAGTCGCCGCTGGAACGCGCGCTCTACCTGTTGCGAACCTGCGCGCCGGTGGAGGTCGCCCAAGGCCGCGACACGCCGCCAGGGCTCCTCGCCGAAATCCTCGACCTCCGCGAGGAGTTCGAGGCCCGCCGCTCCTCCCCCGACGCCGCCGGCTACCGGGAGTGGCTCGCCACCACGCTGGCGGTGGTCGAGCGCGGGCGCGACCAGTGGGAATCGCGGCTCCCGGCGCTGTTCAGCCGCTTCCTGGACGGTGGCGACCTGGCCGCCGCGCGGGAGGCGCGGGAGGCGCTCAACGTGCTCAAGTACTACGTCAACCTGGCTGACGAGATGCGGCGCGAGCGCGACACGGGCGGGTAGCCGCCTGGCGGCCCCTCGTCCCGCTCTCAGTGCTTGCCGTTGAGGAAGACCTCGCGAAAGCGGGTTTCCGTGAGCGGCGAGAGCGCGGCGAGAGCCAGGTTCTCTTCGACGTGGGCCGGTTCCTTCATGCCCACGAGCGCCACGGAGAGGCCGGGCGCGCTGCGGGTGAACTGCAGGGCGCGCTGGGCGTCGGTGCGCAGCGCGTCGCCCAGCCCGGACACGGCCTTGCGCGGCACGTGCCCCACCACCTGCGCCTGGCAGATGGAGGCGCTGGCGGCCACGAACAACCCCAGCCGCCCCGCGGCCTCAATGGCTGGCAGGGCATCTCCGGCGACCTGTTGCGTGGGGAGCGTCAGCGCCTCCCGCATCGCCAGGTTCAGCGGCAGTTGCACGAAGCGGAAGGCGTCCGGCCCCGATGCGCCAGCGGCGCGCGCGGCCTCCCCCGCCAGTGACTTGGCGTGAGCGAGATCAATGTGCTCGGTGGAGGTCGCCGGCTCGCGCAGCGCCGGCCAGGTGGCCAGGCCGTAGGCGGCGACGTGGCCGCGGCGCACCAGCCTCTCCAGCGTCTCGAAGGCGGCGCGGAGTCGGCGGTGGAAGAGGTCGCGGGGCACGAACGACAACTGCGTTTCGGGGTTGTGCAGGTAATAGACGTCCAGCGTCTCAACGCCCAGGTTCCGGCGGCTCTTCTCCACCTGGTCGATGATGTATTCCGGGTGCATGCAGTGGCAGCCGGCGGCGAGGTCTTCCATCTCCACCTTGCAGCCCTTGTCGCGGGCGAACTCGCGGCGGAACCAGCGCTCGCCTTCGGGGTGGGGAATGAAGCCTCCCTTGGTGCAGAGGATCACCTCATCGCGGCGCGCCTCCCCCGCGCGGAAGAGGCGGCGCAGCGCCTCGCCCACGCAGCGTTCGCCGCGCTCGTAGCGGTAGTTGATGGCCGTGTCGACCACGTTCACCCCGCGCCGCACCGCCTCCTGCACGGCGGCGGTGACGAGGGCGTCGGTGCGCTCATCGGGCCGGCCCAGGTAGGTGCCGACGCCCAGCGACGATGCCCAGAGTTCGCCCAACGTGCGGAAGTGGCCCGGCGCGCACCCGCGGCCCTCTTGTCGCGCCCGATATCGCGCCGTGCCCTCGGGCGTGGCTGCGCCAGGGATCAGGGCCGCGGGGATCTCCGCGGCCTCCTCTCTCGCTGGGGGCGGCGCCGGTCGCGGCGTTACCGCCGCCGGACCGGGCGCCGGACTACTTTCCGGCTCGGGAATGGTGGAAAACATGGATGCGGCGTGCGATGACTGATCGCCGGTCGCCCGCGGATGGACGAAGGGCATTGTACCCGCCGGTTGCCGGCCGCCAAGAGCAAAATCCGGGGAGCTGTCACCGTTTCCACCGGCGGTGCAGCCAGAGCCATTGTTCGGGGTGGCGGCGGATGTACTGTTCCAACCGCGAAGTGTAGGCCTGGGTGACGCGCAAGGCCTCCTCTTCGCGCGAGCCGCCGCGCTCCCACGAGAGCGGTTCGTCGAGGATCGTTGTATGGAAGAACCGCATGCCGTGCCGCCAGGTGTAGGAGGGGATGATGGGAACGTCGTACCGCAACGCCAGGAGCGCCACGCTTTTCTGCGTGGAGCACTTGCGGCCGAAGAACTCCACCTGCGCGCCGTCGCTGCCGGCCGCCTGGTCGACCAGCAGCACCACGGTTTCTCCGTTCTGGAGCGCGCGGGCGAGGGAACGCAAGGCGCCCTCCTTGGGCGACAAGGTCTGCCCGAACCAGGCGCGGCGGCGGGAGAGTTCGCGGTCCAGCAGCGGGTTGTCGAGCGGGCGGACGACGGAGTGGAAGCGGATGCCGATGGCGGCCAGCGCCGCGCCGAACACCTCCCAGTTGCCCATGTGCGCGGAGACGTAGATCACCGCCCTTCCCGCGCGGCGCAGCCGCGCCGTCTCGGGGTGCTCGTAGAGGCGCAGATAGCGGTGGAAGGTCTCGCGCCGCAAGAGGCGGGGGAAGATCATCACCTCGGCCAGGACCATGGCGAAGTGTTGATACACTTTACGCACCAGACGCCGGCGGGCGGTGAGCGACAGCGCCGGGCCGTAGGCGTGCGCCAGGTTGTCCATGGCCACGACGCGGTGGCGCTGGTCGATGAGCCACGCGAAAAGGCCGATGGCGCGGGCCACGCCCAGCGCGGCGCGCACGGGCAGCGAGCCGATCAGCGCGAACAACGCGCGCACCAGCCCATACTCGATGTGAATTTGCAGCGTCGATTTGGCCATCGCCGGCCGGCCGGGCGGCTATTCACATGGATGAGCAAGATGGACAGGATAAGAAGTTGAGTTTGAAAGTGGAGAGCAGGTCGAGTTCGGATTCACATGGATGAGCAAGATGGACAGGATAAGAAGGGAGGAACACGGAATCCTGTATATCCTGTCTATCCATGTCTAACGTCCTTGCGCGGCGCCGCGGGCGAGCGCGGCGTCGATCACTGTATCAAGCAGGTCGGAGCCGCGACAGATTTCCGCCGATATCCGCAGTTGCGCCACCCGGCCCGGCCGGGGGGCGAAACCGGGCAGACGGCGCAGTTTCACCGCGTCCTTGCCGGTGCAGATCACCCGCACCGCGTCGCCGCGCCGGGCGGCGCGGTAGACCAGATCGTCGATCACTTCGGCGCTGTAGACCGCGTGATCCCGGAACGCGCGCCGCTCCACCACCTCGGCGCCCAGTGTCTCCAGCAGGTGGAAGAAGTTCTCGGGGTTGCCGATGCCGCAGAAGGCCACCACGGTCGCCCCGCGCAGCGCCTCCACCGGCTCTTCCGTTCCCGACGCCAGGCAGACCAGCGACCGCGCCGCGGTCCGCGCCAGGATCACCGGGCACCCCGGATGCAGGTCCGACAGAATGCGCTCGATGGCCGCCGTCTCCTCGGACGGAACCTGCTCCGTCCGCGTGATGATCAGCGCCTGCGCCCGCGCCAGTGACGCCAGCGGCTCCCGCAACCGGCCCGCCGGCAACAACCGGCCCCCGCCGAAGGGGGCGGTGGCGTCCACGGCCAGCAGATCAGCGTCGCGGAAGAGCCGCCGATGGCCGAAACCGTCGTCCAGCACCACGGCGTCCGCGCCAAGCGCGCCCACCGCGCGCCGCGCTGCCGCCACCCGGTCCGGATGCTGGACCTGGATGACGTCGGGCAGCAGTTCGGCCAGCAGCAGCCCCTCGTCGTTCAAGGTCTCGCCCCACCGCCGGCCGTAGCCACGGGCCACGATGGCGGGGCGCAGGCCGCGCATGCCGATTCGCGCCGCCACCTCGGCCACGAGCGGGGTCTTGCCGACTCCGCCGGTGGTGATGTTACCGACGCCGATCACCGGCGCCGGGACGCGGTGGGCGCGAAGCAGGCCGGCGTCGTAGCAAAAATTGCGCGCGCCCACGGCGAAGCCGTACAGCATGGCGGGCGGGGCGAGAAGCACGCGCGCCGCGACTTCGCCGATGCTCACCACTCGCGCCGCCGGTCCGGAACTTCCGGCGCCCGCGCCGCCGTTCGACTTCGCGAAAAGAAGCAACCGCCGCCCGCGCCGCATCTTCCCGCATTGTCCCGGCGCTCGCGTGGCGGGGTCAACAACATGGT
>JACQVU010000198.1 GCA_016209585.1 Planctomycetota bacterium | reverse complement strand
TTCTCGATGGGATCGCACTGTAACGCCCCCACGTAGCCCCAGGGTACCTTCAGCCGCCCCTCCTCGTTATAGCGCACCTTGCAGACCCCATCCCGCCCCGGCGAAATGAGGCAGCGGTGCCCGCACGCCAAGCAGCGCACCCGCCCGGCCGGGCCGCCGACGTCACGCTCGGTGAGGGCGGCGTCGCCGTCGCCCACCATCTCCCGCAAGGTCTCCGCCAGACTGGCCATCGGTCGGTCGAGCATCGGATCGTTCCCGCCCCGCGCCCCGCGCCCCGTCTCACCCCCCGAAAATCGGATAGAGGAACAGCGACGCCAACGGGTTGTTGGCCCCGAACAACAGCAGCGCGAACAGCATCAGCACCAGGACAAGCGGCACGAGCCACCACTTCTTCTCTTCGCGGATGAAAAGAAAGAACTCGCCCAGAATTCCCAGCCTCGTCAACCGTGCCAGCGGTGGCGGCGCGGCCCCGCGCCCCTCGCCCCTCGTCCCGCGCTCCTCGCCCCGCAGAACGCCCCCACGCCCACCCGCGTCGGCTGAACCGGAGGCGGAGGCCGCTCCGCCAACCTGGTCTTCCCCGGCCCCGCCCCGCCGCCCGCCCACGCCCGTGCCGCAGGCGGGACAGACGGCGACCCCCGCGTCCACCTCCACTTGACAATGGTGGCAAATGGCCATTTTCTTCTCGCCCGTCCGCAGCCGGGCAAAATCCACACGTTTCTTCTCTTCCCGGCCCCAAGTCGTCCGGCGGGCCGCCAGCCCCGGCGCCACCGGATAGTACCCTACTCGGCCGCTTGCAGCCACCCCCGCGCGATGGCTCGTCGTGGCGGCGCGTCCTTTACATCGCGCCTTGGGCCGTGTATATAGGCATCGTGAGATTCCAAGAGTGATTCAAGTGGTTGTTAAACTGGCTTCTCATGCCCGCTGATTCCTCCGCCCGCGACTCGGCGAACCGATCCGACGCGGCGTTCCCCGCCGCGGCCGTCGACCCCGGTGGGCGGGAGACGCTCGGGGGCGCCGACCACGCCGCGGTGCTGCAGATCAACGCCGACGACACCGTCCGCCACGCGAACACCAACATGTTGCGGATGCTGGGGGCCGACAACCTGGACGCGCTGAAGGGTACGTCGTACCGGAGCCTGGCGCCCCTTCCCTGGGCCAAACCCACGATCAAGCGCCTTGTGGCGAAGGCGCGAACGGAGAATCGACCGCAGGAAATCACCTATCCGGTGGTCGATCCCGCCACGGAACTCACCGTCTTCTGGCGCATCGCGGCCTATCCGCGCAAGAGCGGCACGGTTCACCTGCTTATCGAAGACGTGACGCAGTTCCAGCGGTTGCGCGAGACGTTCGAGCGGTTCGTCTCGCGCGAGGTCATTTTGCGCATGGTCGATCTGTCCGAGCGCGACTTCTTCACGGCCGCGCGCCGGGAGATCACCGTGCTCTTCGCCGACCTGCGCGACTTCACCTCCTACTCGGCCGGGCACGATCCCGCCCGCGTGCAGGCGCTGCTGCGCGACTTCTTCTCCATGTCGATTCCCCTGCTCAAGCGATCGGGAGGAACCATCGACAAGATAATCGGCGACCAGGTCATGGCGCTGTTCGGCGCGCCGGTGGAGTCCGAGGTTCACGCCTTGAACGCCTTGTGCGCCGCGCGGGAACTGGTCCGCGAGCACCGGGCGCTCATGCGGCAATGGAAGCGTAACGGCATGGCGAACCCCCTCGGCATGGGCGTGGGCATCGCCACCGGCGAGGCGGTGGTCGGCCCCATCGGCTCCGCGCAGTTCGCCAATTACACGGCCGTGGGCCACACCGTCAACATCGCGGCCCGCCTCTGCGCCAAGGCGGAGGCCGGCGAAGTGCTCGTCACCCGCGCGGTGGCCGTCGCCTCAAGCGCGCAGCGGGCGTTCGCGGCTCCCGCGGGCGCGCCAACGGCCGACGCCGACGCCGACGCTGTCGCAAACCCCGGTCACCCGCCGCGGTACAAAGAGATTGGCCCCATCGACGTGAAGGGGCTGGACGAGAAGGTCGAGGTTCTCTCGCCGGTGTGGGACGACGACTGAAGATTCACCGCAGAGGCGCTGAGAACGCGGAGGAAGAGATGAAGGATATGCAGGTGAAGATTCACCGCGGAGGCGCTGAGAACGCAGAGAAGATAAAATGCAACAACTTCCGGTTCAGAAAAAAACTCTGCGCCCTCTGCGTCTCCGCGGTTAATATCCTGTTCTTCCATGAGCACCCCAGCGGACAAATTCGGCGCGGTCTGTCTTCAGGCCGGGTTCATCACGGCCGAGCAACTCGACGAAGTGCTGCTGGACCTCACCGCTTCCGGCGACGGCGCGGACGGCGGCGCGCTCACCCGCCGGGCGCTGGGCGTGGCGCTCGTCGAACGCGGATACTTGACCAAGCGCCAGGTGCGCGAGGTTCTCGCTCTCCAGAAGCGTGAACTTTACGGTTGCCCCGCCTGCGGCAAGCGGTTCGTCGTCAAGGACCACGACGGCGCCGCGACCTACAAGTGCAAGGCCTGCGGCAAGGCGCCGCTCGCGGTGGTGGAGATCGGCGCCGACGTTCACTTCGACGCGCAAGCTGGGAAGTCGGCGGAAGTGGCGGCCGTCGAACCCGCCGACGCCGACGGAGACAACGACGGTGATCGCGACGACGGCGACGCCGAGAGCGACGGCGACGGCGCATCCCCTCCCCCCGCGCCGCGAACTCGCTCCCCGTCTCCCCATCTCCCGGTCTCCCCGTCTCCATCCCCTCCCCCCACGCCCGGAACGCGATCCCGCGACGAAGACACCGCCGACAAAACCCGCGCCCCCGGCGCCGGCGGCCGCTTCGATCCCAGCGGCGAACTCCATCGCGTCGCCGAGCCGCGACTGGTCGACGTCTCCGGTCTCGACGGGGCGCGGGCGGAAATGGTCGTGCTGCCCATGACGCCGGCCACGTCCAGCGGCGACGGCGGCGGCGATGGCGCGGGAGATGACCAGGCAGTGAATAAAGCGGACCAGCAGAAGGACGAGGTGGAGTCCGTCGCGTGCCCCGGGTGCGGTACGGAGATCCCGGTAAAGAAGGCGGAGCAGCGGAAGTACGTGGTGGAGGGCAGGCTCGGCCATGGCGGCATGGGGGAGGTGCTTTCGGCGCGCGACCCGGCGCTGGACCGCTCGGTGGCGGTGAAACTCTCGTTGTACGAAGACCGGCGTCGAGTGCGTCGGTTCGTGCATGAGGCGCAGGTGACGGCGCAACTCGAGCACCCCAACATCATCCCGGTGCACGAGGTGGGGGTGACGGAGAAGGGGCGCGCCTACTTCGCCATGAAGCGTGTCGCGGGCCAGACGCTGGGCGACGTGTTGCACGCGGTTTTCCGCGACGACGAAGAGGCCGCGGCCAAGTGGCCGCTGCCGCGGTTGATCGAAGTTTTTCTGAAAGTATGCGACGGCATGGCCTTCGCGCACTCGCGCCGGGTGATCCACCGCGACCTGAAGCCCTCGAACATCATGGTGGGCGAGTTCGGCGAGGTGCTGGTGATGGACTGGGGCTTGGCCCGCGTGCTCGACGAAAAGGCCGACGAGGCCCTGGAAGAGGCGGTGCGCACCGTGCGCACCCAGGAGGGCGCGTCGCGCACGCAGGACGGCATCGGTACGCCCTCCTACATGCCGCCCGAACAGGCCGACCCCGCCCGCGCCGACGAGGTGGACGAGCGCGCCGACATCTACGCCCTGGGCGCCGTGTTATACGAAATGCTCTGCGGCCAACCGCCGTTCACGTGGAAGACCACGGAGGAGATCGTCGAAAAGTTCCTCACCGCGAATCTTCGCCCGCCGGAGGACGTCGTCGTCGCCCACGCTCGGAGTGCGCCCGTAAGGGCGTCAGGGGAGATGGGGAGAGGGGGAGAGGGGGAG
>JACQVU010000200.1 GCA_016209585.1 Planctomycetota bacterium | reverse complement strand
TGTTCATTCGCTCGCTGGAAAGCCGGCTCGACTGGCCCGTGCAGGTCACGGCCGAGCACTTGGAGCAACGCGCCGCGCGGGACCGCCGGTTCGACGCCGAGGTGCAACGGTGGCTCGGCGAGCAGGACCGCCCCTACCTTCGCAACGACCCGGTCGAGTGGCGCGCGGCGCTGGTGAACATGGCGCGCACGCTCGCCTACGTCTGGGCCAACCGCATCATCTTCTACAAGGCGCTGCGCACCCGCTTCGGCGATCTGCCCCGGCTGGAACTGCGGCCGTCCATCGCGACGGATCGCGACGCCGCCGAGGTTTTTGCCGCCTTCTTCCGCCGCGCCGTGGAGCGCAGCGGCGACTACGAACCGCTGCTCTTCCCGGAGGCGAAGGACTGGGCCTCGGACCTCGTCTTCCAAGCGCCCCACGCGATTCAGGCGTGGCGCAGCCTGTTGCGCGGAATCGACGCGATTGATTTCAAGGACGTGCCGTCCGACGTGGTGGGGCGCATTTTCCAGAAACTCATCAGCCCGGAAGAGCGGCGGCGGTTCGGCCAGCACTTCACGGGCGACGACGCGGTGGACCTGATCAACGCTTTCTGCGTCCACGGCGGCGCGGATCGCGTGCTCGACCCCGCGTGCGGCTCCGGCAGTTTCCTGGTGCGAGCGTACTATCGCAAGCAGGCGCTCAACCCTGCCCGCAGCCACCAGGAACTGCTGAGCGAACTGTTCGGGTGCGACATCGCGCTCTACCCCGCGCACCTGGCCACGCTCAACCTGGCGGCGCGAGAGATTCGCGACGAGGCCAACTACCCGCGCATCGCGCGGCGCGATTTCTTCGACTTCGATCCGCGCGAGAAACCGAAAGCGTTCTGTTCGATCCCCGACGGGCGCGGCGGAACCGTGGCGATCCACCTGCCTTTGCTCGACGCCGTGGTGGGCAACCCGCCCTACGTGCGGCAGGAGAAGGTGGCGGCGAAAGAGCGTTACCAGGCTGTCGCCTCGGGCCTTTGGAACGGGTTCGAACTTTCGGGTCGCGCCGACTTGCACTGCTTCTTCTGGCCCGTCGCCGCGAAGATGCTGAAACCCGGCGGATACTTCGGCTTTCTCACCAGTTCGTCGTGGCTCGACGTCGAGTACGGCTTCGCGCTTCAGGGGTGGATTCTCAAGTATTTCAAGATTCTCGCCGTCATGGAAAGCGCGGCTGAGCCGTGGTTCACCGACGCTCGCGTAAAGACCGTCATCACCATCCTTCAGCGGTGCGATGACGAAGCGGAGCGAATGGACCACGTCGCCCGATTCGTCCGCTTCGACCGCCCTCTCACGGACCTCATCGGCGCGCCGCCTACCGAGGGAGGGAAACCGCGCCAGCGCGCGGTGGAGCGATTGCGTGATCGTATCCTGCGCGCGAAAGGAGGCGACGACATCGCCGGCGCGCGCGTCATCTTGCGCCAACAGCGCGACCTGTGGGACGAGGGGGTGAAGACGGCGTCCATCGCGCGCGCTGCGCCGGCGGAGTCGACCGAAACGGCGGACGACGAAGAAATCGATGACCCGGCCGACGTTGAACCCGCCGCACGCAAGCCGGGCGCAACAGCGAAAGGGGGCGGCGGCTCGGCGGACTACGTCGCCGCCAAGTGGGGGCGCTATGTGCGCGCGCCGAGGTTCTACTTCGAGATGATGGAGCGGTTCCGCCACCTCCTCGTGCCGTTGGGCGATCTCGTCACTATCCGCCGCGGCATTACGAGCGGCTGTGACGCGTTCTTCATGCCCACCGACGTCACGGAGAAGGAACTGCGCGAGCGCGCCACCGAGCAGGAGTTCCGCCAACGGTGGGGAGTCAGCCGGGCGTCAGCGCGGGCGGGGAAGCACCGGCTTCTGCTTCTCGGCGACAACAGCGCGCACCCCATCGAGGCGGAGTACGTGGCGCCGGAAGTGCACAGTCTCATGAAGATCGACCGCCCGGTGGTTCGCGCGGACGATCTCGACCGCGTCGTGCTGCTCATCGATAAGCCGCTCAAGGCGCTTCAGGGAACGTGGGCTTACAAGTTGCTGAAGTATGGGGAGACGCAGCCGTTCCTGTCGAAGAAATCGAAGTCCGTGCCGGTGGCGCAGCGGTCCACCTGCGCGGCGCGCAAGCCGTGGTATGACCTGACGAAACTGGTGAAGCCGGGGTTCGCGTTCTGGCCGATGTCGCAGCAGTATCGGCACATCATCGCGGCGAACCCGGAACACCTCATCTGCAACCACAATCTCTTCGATTTGTCGGCGAACGCGCTGACACCGCGGGAAAGCGATGCCTTGTGGGCGGTGCTCAACTCGACTTTCATCGGGTTATTCAAAACGTTCTACGGGCGATACGCCGGCACGGAGGGGAATCTGAAGACCGAAGTGATCGACGTGAATCTCATCGACGTGCCCGACGTCCGCGGCGTGACCGCGAAACTGGCGCGGCGGCTCTCTCTGTCCATGAAGTCCATGTGCGCCCGCCCCATCGGCCGCCTCGTCGAGGAACAACTCATGGAGTGCCGTTCGCTGGATCGCGCGCGGCGCCTTGCCGCCCGTCCCCTGGTGCTCGCCGACGAACTGAGGCAGGACGACCGCCGCGAACTGGACGACGCCGTCTTCGAACTGCTCGGCGTGGCCGGCGCCGCCCAGCGCGCTTCCCTTGTCGCCGAACTTCACGCTGAAACCGCGCGGCACTTCCGCGAAATCCGCGTCGTCGAGATCGAGAAGATGGAGCAGAGGGGCCGCACCGCCGCGCGCAAGTTCTCCGCTTCTGAGATGGCGGCTGACGCCTGGGACGCCGCCGCCCTCGCCGATGCCCAGCCGCTGGCGGAATGGCTGGCGCGCCACCCGGCCTGTTCCGCCACGGTCTCGCTTCCCGATGAACGCCCTGCGTCGCTGTCGCCCTCCCCCATGTTCGACGCCAACGTCGCCTACTTCGGGCGCGGGCGCGAACACCAGATGGCGTGTCGCTCTCCGGTCCAGGCAGCCTTGATCGTCCGGTTGACGAACCTCGGTCTGGCCGGAGTGGTCCACGTTCCGAACGACGATTCCGCCGGCCGCCGCGTGCACGACGAGGTGGATTCGCGCGTGGCCGCCGCCCGCGCGAAGTTCAACGAGCTGGCCGCCGCCCGCACGTCGGAGCCGGGATTACAGGAGGCGATCAGCAACCAACTGCTGGTCTGGTTCATCGCGGGGCGCGGTCTCTCCGAGCGCGAATGTTAATGGGAACCGCTTTATCGGCCGGCGGCGCCGGGGGATGATGGAGTGACCTCCCGTCCGACACTCGGGGTTCTTGGATGCGCTGGCTGACGGTCGTCATCTCCAACCGCTGTGATTCGCGCTGTGGGTTCTGTCCGGTGGACAAGGACGTGCCCGACCTGCTCTCGATCGAGCAGATTCGGAAGATCGTGGACTGGACGGAAAAGGACCCGCCCGACATCCTGCAGGTGTTCGGCGGGGAGCCGTTCCTTTTCGTCGACCACCTGCGGGAGTTGGTGAAGGCGCGGTGCGGCGAGTTCTGGATCCCCACGAACGGGCGGCCTCTCTCCGCCTCGGAGGAGCCGTGGCGCTTCCTGGCAGATCACCCCCGCGTGGGCTGCACCGTGGCGATCGACGGCACGCCGGAGTCGCACGCGTTGGCGCGCCCGCGGCTCGCGCTCGACATCCCGCGCTTCCTGGCGCTGCCCAACCCCACGGCGGCCAACTACGCCATGACGCGCGACAATCTGCCCCACTTCGCGGCTGGCATCCGTTTCCTGGTGGAGCAGGGGTTCAAGGTCATCCACACCAACTTCGTGCGCGAGCAGCCCTACACCCCCGACCACCTGCGCCTGTTCCGGCGGCAACTGGAGCGGGCCGCCGACTACCTGCTGGGCAAGAACGTCTACGTCGCGCTGCTGGATCACCAGAACCCCCCCGGCCGCCACTACTGCGACCTCGGCCGGGGCTGCATCGGCGTCGGCTCCAATGGCCGCGTCTACCTGTGCTGCGTCTTCGCCACCTTCCCGAACGCCCTCCGGCACGAGGCGTGGCTGCCCGCGGGCGCGGCGGCGCCGGCGCGGCGGTTTCACCTCTGCCTGGGGGAGGAACTGGGGCGCCACGGCGAGCGCGACTACGTCTATCCCACGGAGTGCGACTTCTGCGACATCCGCGACGACTGCTGGCTCTGCCCCGCGAGCAACTACTTCCTCACCGGCGACCTCAACCGCGTCGCCCCCTGGTTCTGCGACGCCATGCGGGTTCGGGCGCAAGTGAAGAACTCCTATCAGCATCGCAAACGGGCGCTGCGCGAGCCGGCCGCGGCCGCCACGCCGCTGCTGGGCTGACAAGACGGGTCGGTGGCGGGTGAAGCCGAGGCGGGAAGAAAACCGCGCCGGCGTCCGTTTGCCGCTGGTGCGAGGCCGGCGGCGGCGTACAATACTGAATGTACGGCATCGACTAAGAACCTATTTCAGTAGATGGTTCGTCGGCGGCGGGCGAGCGAGAGGGCCGGGAACGAGAAGCGGCGAAACGCCCGTATTACGGAGCCAATACGACGTTTTCGCCGCGACGATGTTCCCGGACCCACGCAGCCGCCCGCCGCCCGAATGATCTACTGAAATCGGTTCTAAAGGAGGCCCCCATGACCCAGCCCATCGGCGACTATATCGTCCGCGAGGCATGCGCGGTCGTCCCCTCGGCCACGCTGGTGGAGGCGGCGCGGTTGATGCGGGATCGGCGCGTCGGGGCGCTGCCGGTCCTGGAAGAGGGCGAGGTGGTGGGGATCGTCACCGACCGCGACCTGGTGGTGAAGGCGCTGGCCGCGGCCAAACCGCAAGAGACCACCCGGGTGCGCGAGGTGATGACGGCCAACCCCGATTGCCTGCGGGAGGACGACCCCGTCTCCAAGGCCATCGACCTCATGAGCCGCCGGCAGGTGCACCGCATTCCCATCGTCGACCGCGACTGGCGGCTGGTGGGCGTCCTCTCGGTCTACGACCTGCTCGCCCGGCTCGACCCGTCGTGGGAGGTCTACGAGGCCGCCCGCGCCCTCGCCACCACCCGCGCCCAGATGCCCCTGGCCGGCGCGACTTCCGCGTGAGCCGGCCGGCCGACCCCCGCCTTTGGGTGTTGGGTGCGGGCGGAGCACCGCCTGACCTCCGACCCGCGTTCTCCGCGGGCGTCTGGGAGCCGCGGCGCGCGGCCGGCCTGCTCTGGCGTCGGCTCTGGCGCGGCGAGCGCTTCATCCGCCGCGGCGAGTGCCGCAAGACCGGCGACTGCTGCCGCGAGATTACGCTCTTCCTCTACCACCGGCCCGTGAGCCGAATGGAGCAGTTCCACGCCGCCGTCTCCCGCGCGCCGGCGCTGGCGGGCTTCTTTCCCATCGGCCAGGGGCCGGACGGCTCGCTCCGTTTCGGCTGTCGCCACTTGACGGCCGAGAACCGATGCGGCATCTACGAGAGCCGCCCACCGCTTTGCCGCGAGTACCCCAACCCCGGCGCCTGGGAGGATCGCGCCGTCCTCCAGAAAAACTGCGGTTACGATATGGTCCCCGCCCCAAGTGTGCTCCGACTTCTCCAGCATCTGCTGCGCTTGCCGGGGTGGCGACCGCTTCCGGGGCCGCTCCCGTTCCGCGACGTGATGGCGCGCGCCGCGGGCGGCCACCCGGCCGTCGCGCCGATCACGCCGCTGACCTACCGTTGAAACACCTCCGGCCCGCCCCGCCCGATGCCGCCGCTGCTCACACTGGAAAACGTCCGCGCGGGGTACGGCCCCATTGAGGTGTTGCACGGCGTCTCGCTGGAGGTGGAGGAGAAAGAGATCGTCACCGTCATTGGCGCCAACGGCGCCGGCAAGACCACGATGCTGCTGGCGATCTCCCGGCTGGTGCGGGCGCGGGAGGGAACCATCCGGTTCGCCGGGCGCGACGTTTCCGCTCTCCCGCCCCACGAACTGGTGAGGGCCGGGATTTGCCACGCGCCGGAGGGGCGCAAGGTCTTCCCCCGGCTCACCGTGCGGGAGAACCTCGACATGGGGGCGTTCACGCGGGCCGACAAAGCCGGCGTGGCGGCGGACCTTGAACGGGTCTTCGCGCTTTTTCCCATCCTCAAGGAGCGCCAGAAGCAGCCCGGCGGCACGCTCTCCGGCGGCGAGCAGCAGATGCTGGCGGTGGGGCGCGCGCTCATGGGCCGGCCGCGGCTGCTGCTGCTGGACGAGCCTTCGCTGGGCCTTGCGCCGATGGTGGTGGCCACGATCTTCGGGGTGATTCGGCGGTTGAACGAAAGCGGCATCGCGGTGCTGCTCGTGGAGCAGAACGCGCGCATGGCGCTGCGCATGGCGCATCGGGGCTACGTCATCGAGACCGGCTCCATCGTGATGTCGGACGCCGCCGAGCGCCTGCTGGCCGACCCGCGGGTGCGCGCCGCCTACCTGGGGGAGTGAGGTCACGTTCCCACCGGCGCCGTCACTTCCCGCGCGGGCATGGCGCGCAGCGGGGCGGGGATGTGGTCGGGCACGTTGTGTTCGGTCTTGCAGAGTTTGGGCGGAACGCCGCACTGATTACACGATTGCTCGAAGCAGTTGTCGGTCACTTCGGCCCGCTCAGCCTTTTTCCACTCTTTTTTCATGAAGGGTTTGCGGGCGCCGCCGTCGATCAGGTCCCAGGGCAGCGCCTCGTCGAACGCCATGCGGCGGTGGATGACGCGGTCGATGTCGAAGCCGATCTCCCTGGCGGCGGTGGTCCACGCCTCCCACCGGAAGAGTTCGTCCCAGGCGTCAAAGCGCGCGCCCTTTTTCCACGCGGCCTCGATGAGGTCAGCCACGCGGCGGTCGCCTTTGCAGAGCAGGGCTTCCAGCAGCGACATTTCGGGGTGGTGCATCTTCAGTTTGACGTGCCGCAGGCGCAGTCGGTCGCGCAGGCGGGCGTGGATGTCGCGGATGCGTTCCGCGCGGATGATCGGCTCCCACTGGAAGGGGGTGTGGGGCTTGGGCACATGGGTGGAGATGGTCACGTTGACGCGGCCGGGCGAGCGGAAGCCGGCTTCAAGGCGCAGGTCGGCCACGCGGATCACGAGCGCGGCGAGTTCGTCGATGTCGTCGTCGGTCTCGGTCGGGTGGCCGATCATGAAGTAGAGTTTGATCACCCGCCAACCCTGCCGCCACGCTTCCCGCACGGTGTTAAAGAAGTACTCGTTGGAAATGGGCTTGTCGATGACGTGGCGCAGGCGCTCCGACCCGGCTTCCGGCGCGAGCGTCAGCCCAGCCTTGCGCACGTGGTTGATGATGGCTGGCAGGGCGTGCAGGCCGTCTTCAATGCGCAACGAGGGCAGCGAGACGCCCACCTGACGCTCGCCGAACTCCCGGTTCAGGGCCTGGATCAACTCGCGGATGGCGGGGTAATCGACCGCGGAGAGCGCCGCGGGCGCGATCTCGTCGTAGCCGGAGTTCGCGTAACTCTCTTTGGCCTGCGCCAGCAGTTTCTCGACCGACCGCAGCCGGTTGGGGCGCTTGATCATGCCGGCCTGGCAGAAGCGGCAACTCCAGGTGCAGCCGCGCATGATCTCCAGGGTGACGCGGTCGTGCACGACTTCAACGTTGGGCACCAGGGGGCGGGTGGGGAAGGGGGCGTTTTCCAGGTCGAGGACGACGCCGTTCTTCACCAGGCGGGGGGCCTCCTCCACGAGGCGCACGAAGCGCGCGATTGTTCCGTCTTCCTTGAATTCCACGTCGTAGAGCGCCGGGACGTAGATCGACGGCAGGTCGCGCGCCAGGCGGCGCAGGAGATCGGCGCGGGGAACGCCGGCGTCCCGGCACTCCCGGACGATGCGCAGGAGGCGCGGCACGACCTCCTCCCCGTCGCCGACGACGAAGACGTCGATGAAGGGGGCCATGGGTTCGGGGGAGAAGGCGTGCGGTCCGCCGGCGATGACCAGGGGGTGTTCCGGGCCGCGGTTGGCCGCGCGAAGCGGCAGGCCGGCGAGGTCGAGCATCCCGAGGACGTTGGTGAAGAGCGTCTCGTTCTGCAGCGAGAAGCCGATCACGTCGAAGTCTCGGACGAAGCGGCGGCTTTCGAGCGCGAAGAGCGGCAGGGCCTGCTCGCGCATCTTCGCCTCCATGTCGGGCCAGGGAGCGAAGGCCAGGTCGCAGTACATATCGTCGAGGGCGTTGATCTGCTGGTAGAATATCTTGAGGCCCAGGTGCGACATCCCGATCTTGTAGACGTCGGGGAACGCGAAGCAGAACGACACCCCCGCGGCGCGGAGGTCTTTCACCACTGAGTTCAGTTCGCCGCCGATGTACTGGCCGGGGGTCTGCACCTCGTAGAGGTGGGTGTTGAGGAAGTCCGAGACGCGGTCGGCGTCCGGGTGAGGCGAAATCACGCGGTGTGACGGCGCGGTTGTCGTCATGGGGCGGCGCTTCCCGGGAACGCGCTCCGAAGTGTGGCGTCAGCAGAGGGCTGGTATGCGTTCACGGGAGGACGTCGCCCAGTGTACCCCCACGAAGAGTCGAGGGGCAAACTCCGCGCCGGGTGCGCGAGCCGCTTGCGCTGTGCGTAACTCCGTTGGCGACGGTGGTTTGTGGAGAGACTCCGCCCACAGCGTCTCATCGCGGCCCTGCGACCGCTCCCCGCGCCACCCATCAGCCGCGCGGCTGGAAAAACAGGCCCTCCCGGCGCCGGGTCCGCGCGATCCGCCCCGCCCGGGTCATCGACCGCCCGCTGATGAGGCTGACAGCGCAACCGGCTCGGGGTGCGGATTGATCCAGCGCGGCGCCATCGCGGAGTTGTGGGTAGGGTCAAGGCCTTCCGGATGTTGAACGGAGCGGCGGACGACTCTTCCCGGTTGTTTTTGGCCCGGGCGCGGGGTTCACTATGCGCCCCGGCACAGGTTTCGCCTTATGGCCCGATCTCGCACTCCGCCCGTCGCGTCGCGGGGCAAAGCCGTTCAAACGCGGGCGCCGGTTCCCATGGCGGAGAAGGCCCCGCGCGCCGCCCCCCGCGACAAGGCGGCGCGGCGGCGCCACGAGACGCTCGGCCTCACGGACGCGGATTGCGTACGCCTCTTCGAACTCCTGGTCACCACCCGCGCGATGGACGACGCCGTCGCCTCCCTCTACCGCCGTGGGGAACTGCCGGGCGGTGCCTTCTCGTCGCGGGGGCAGGAGGCCACCGCCGTAGGCTCCTGCTTCTGCCTGAACAAGAACGACGTCATCGGCCCGGTGATCCGGAACTCCGGCGCCATTCTCACCCAGGGGCTTTCACCGGTCGCCGTGCTGCGGAACTTCCTCGGCCGGGCCGACTCCCCCACCCGCGGCCGCGACGGCAACACCCACCTCGGCTGCATGGACCTGGGCATCATCGCCCCCACGTCGCACCTGGGAACGCTCATTCCGGTCTGCGCCGGCGCGGCCCTGGCCTTCAAGTCGCGCGGCGAAGCCCGCGTGGCGCTGACCTGGATCGGCGACGGCGCGGCCTCCATCGGCGACTTTCACGAGGGCCTCAACATCGCCGCCGTCTGGCGGCTGCCGTTCGTCTTGATCATCGAGAACAACGGCTGGGCCTACTCCACGCCCACCTCCCATCAGACGCTGCTGGCCGACCTCTCCCGCCGGGCTGAGGGCTACGGGATCCCGGGCGCCAGTTTCGACGGCAACGACATCCTGGAGGTCATCGCCCATACCCGGCCGGCCGTCGAACGCGCCCGCGCCGGGGAAGGGCCGACGTTGCTGGAGGCCCGCACCTTCCGCATGAAGGGGCATGCCGAGCACGACGACGCCTCCTACGTTCCCCGCGAACTCGTGGAACATTGGAAGGCCCGCGACCCCATCGACGGTTTCGAACGCTACCTGCACGAGAGCGGCGTCCTCACCCCGGACGAGACGCGGGCGTTGCGCGCGCGCGTGGCGGCCGACATGGAGCGCATGGAGCGTGAGGCGCTCGCCAGCCCCTTCCCCGACGCGGGAACGGTCGCGGCCGGCGTCTTCGCGGAAGGAGAAGCATGATGGGGTGGTGGGGCCTGGGTGGTGGGGGGCGGGGTGGGTCGCGGCCGACGTCTTCGCAGCGGGGATGCATGATGGGGCGACCGGCGGAACCGTGGGCCGTGGCGCGGGCGGCGCTGGCAGCGGCTGGGATCGCGCTCGCGACGTTCGCCGTCACCGGCTGCGCGGTGGGGCACGCGCAACGGGTCACGCTCAGCCAGCACCGGATGTTCATGCTGCACCGGGCGGTGGACACGGCGACGCTGGAGGACGGTCGCCTTCCGGCCACGCTGGAGGGGGCCGCGGCGCGGGCCGGCGTTTCGGAACAGGACCGGGTGGACGCCTGGGGCCGGCCGTTCGCGTACGAGGCGCTGGCGGGCGGGGCGGGCTACCGCTTGCTTTCGCTGGGCGAGGACGGGCGCCCCGGGGGCGACGGCGCTGAAGCCGACTTCGGCTCCGGCGAGGACGACTGAGGATGCCGCCGACGAACTACATCGAAGCCATCACGCAGGCCATTGACGAGGAGATGGCGCGGGACGATCGCGTCTTCTGCCTGGGCGAGGACATCGGCAAGTTCGGCGGGGCTTTCAAGGCCACCAAGGGTCTCTTCGAGAAGTATGGCGCCGACCGCGTGCGCGACACGCCGCTGGCGGAGTCGGGGATCATCGGCGTGGCCATCGGGGCGGCGCTTCTGGGCATGCGCCCCATCGCCGAGATGCAGTTCATCGACTTCATCTCCTGCGGGTTCAACCAGATTGTCAACCAGGCCGCAAAGATACACTACCGCTGGGGGGCGCGCGTGCCCCTGGTGATCCGCGGGCCATGCGGCGGCATGGTGCGCGGCGGGCCGTTCCACTCCCAAAGCCCCGAGGCCTGGTTCACCCACACCGCGGGGTTGAAGGTGGTGGCTCCCTCCACCCCCGCCGACGCCAAAGGGTTGCTCAAGTCGGCCGTGCGCGACGACAACCCCGTGATCTACCTGGAGCACAAGTGGCTCTACCGCCGGCCAAGCGTGCGCCAGGAACTGCCTCCCGGCGCCGATCGCCTCGTGCCCATCGGCCGCGCCGAAGTCAAGCGGCCGGGACGTGACGCCACCGTGATCACCTACAGCGCCATGGTGCACCTGGCGCTGGAGGCCGCTGAAGTGATCCAGCGCGAAGACGGCGCCGCCGTGGAGGTGGTGGACCTGCGCACGCTGGTTCCACTCGACAAGCCGACCCTTCTCGATTCCGTGCGCCGCACCAGCCGCGTCCTGGTGCTGCACGAGGCGGCCAAGACGGGTGGCTTCGGCGGCGAGGTGGCCGCGGTGATCGCCGAGGAGGCGTTCGAACACCTCGACGCCCCCGTGCGCCGGCTGGCCGCGCTCGACACCCCCGTGCCCTACGCGCCCACGCTGGAAGACGCGGCGCTGCCCAGCGTCGGCAAGATCGTGGCCGCGCTGCGCGAGTTGTTGGCATACTGACCGCCACCACCGAACCGGGAGATCGCCGAACATGCCGCGCATCGACATGGTGATGCCGCAACTGGGGGAGTCGATCGTCGAAGGCACCATCCTCAAGTGGCGCAAACAGGTGGGCGAGCGCGTGGAGAAAGACGAGACCCTGCTCGACATCTCCACCGACAAGGTCGACTCCGAAATCCCAGCCCCGGCCGCTGGCGTCGTGGCCGACCTGAAGTTCCCGGAGGGCGCCGTTGTGGCCGTGGGCAGCGTGGTCGCCATCATCGACACCGCCGCCGCGGCTGGCTCGCCGCCTCCGCCACCAGCCGCGCCGCGGTCCGCGCCCCCGGCCCAGCCCCCGCCTCCGCCAGCCCGACCCGCGCAGGCCGCGACGCCCGCGAGCGCCCCGCCGCCGCCACCGGCGGGGGGAGAGTTCGATCTCCAGAACGAGATGCTGCGCCGCGCGAAGAAGGGGGAGCGGATCGTGTCGAAGGAGGAAATGGCGGCCATCGAGCGCGCGGTCTCCGGTGGCGCGCCCCGCCCGTCTCGCGCCACTCGCGCCGCCGCCGCGGCTGTCGCGGAACCGCCCGCCCCGCCGCCCGCGCCAACCTCCACCGCCACCGCGACCACGGCCGCGCCTCCCGCGCCGGTCGCGGCGCCGGCCCGCCTTTCCGGCGACGGCGCGCATTTCTTCTCGCCGCTGGTGCGGGAGATCGCGCGACAGGAAAGCGTCACCGTCGCCGAACTGGAGACCATCGCCGGCGCCGGCAGCGGTGGCCGCGTCACCAAGAACGACCTGCTGGCGTACATCGCGTCTCGCGCCAGCCGCGGCGCGGCGGTCGCCGACCACTCCGCGAGGCCGAGCGCCGGGGAAGATTTCGCCGGCCGCCCGGCGTCGGCGGCGGCGCCCGAGCCCGTCGCCACCCAGGCGGCGCGGCTGGCCGGCGTGCCGGCCCAGTCGCCACCCGCGCCGGCGACCCCCCGCGCGGCCGCGGGGGCGGGAGCCGGTCGCGCGGGGGCCGCCACCGGGGGCGAGTTCCTGCCGCCGGTCCGGCACGTGAAGCCGGCCTACGATCCGGAGCGGGTGACGGTGCAGCCCATGGACCGGATGCGGGAGATGATCGCCGAACACATGGTGCGGTCGCTGGCCACGGCGGCGCATGTCACCTCGCTCTCGGAGGCCGACGTGCATCGGTTGGTGGGATACCGCGACGCGCAAAAAGAGGCTTACGCCGCCCGCGAGGGCCACAAACTGACCTACACCCCCTTCTTCGTGCAGGCCGCGGCGCGGGCGCTGGCCGACTTTCCGATGGTGAACGCCTCCGTGGACGGCGCCACCATCATCCTCCGCAAAGACATCAATATCGGCGTCGCCGTCGCCCTTCCGAGCGGCGGGCTGATCGTTCCGGTGGTCCGGAACGCCGACTCGCTCAACCAGAAGGGGCTGAACGTGGCCGTGAACGACCTGGCCGAGCGCGCCCGGCAGAACGCGCTCAAGCCCGACGACGTTTCCGGCGGCACCTTCACCATCACCAATCCGGGCATCTTCGGCACGCTGAGCGGCATGGCGGTGATCAACCAGCCGCAGGTGGCGATCCTGGGCATTGGGGCGATCAAGAAACGGCCGGTGGTGGTCAACGACGCCATCGCGGTCCGGCCGGTGATGATGGTCTCGCTCACCTATGACCACCGCATCGTCGACGGCATGCTGGGCGGCCAGTTCTTGCAGCGGTTCGTCGAGTACCTGGAGAACTTCGCGCCCGACGGCAGCATCGCCCCGCTGCGCCGCGCCGGCGACCCGGTGTGACGGATCGTCGGCGGGGCCGTGCCCGTTCGACGCGCAGCCGACGGCGCTGTGCCAGAGCCGGACGCGGCCGCGCGGTTGTCGCCGCGTCCGTCCGTCGGGCGATTCGGGTTGAACGCGGGCGATCCGGCGGGAACAATGAGAAGAGGAACGGGAAGGAGCCGCGTCATGAAATCGTATGAGACATCAGCAACCGTGGAAGACCACGGCCGCGTGGAAGTGGTCGGCGTCCCCTTCGCCGCCGGCGCTCCGGTCGAGGTCACCATCAGCCCGAAGGTGAACCCTGACGAATCGCCGGCCGACGCCGACGACGATGCCGTGGCCCAGGCGCGGGCGCGAATGCGGAAACTGTTCCGCGCGGTCAAGGGATTCCGCCTTGGCGGCAAGATCCCCCGCGAGGAGCTGTATGACCGCTGAGGTCTTCGTTGATACGAACGTGCTGCTGTACTCCATCGACGAGGCCCCCATGTCCGTTCAGAAGCGCCTGCGCGCGCGACACCCCGCCAGGCTGCCACCGTCACCCCGCGCACACGCCCTAGGGTACAAGGGATTTCGGGGAATCCGGGGAGGGGCTGTGTCGCTGGTCGCTCGCCTCGTATACTTCAACGCGTGCGCTGACCGTATCGCGCGAAGTCGCAGCCTTGGCGTGCCATCGGATGGGTGCATCCAAAGTGAAGCGGATCAACGCCGACAAGCCCCACCTCTGGAAGAGCGACGTCGCCGCGTCGGTGGACCAGTTCAATGCCTGGTTCATGGAGTTCGCGCCGGCGGCGTTTCGCAAGACCAGAACGGACACGATCGGAAAGGTCAAATCCGCGCTCGAGGCAACTCGGGATCTCAGCGCGATCAGCGCGGAAGTACTGACCTCCTGCCCCGCCGTGCTCTCCACCCTCAGAATGTCAACTGCGCCCCCGCTGGCGGTGGACCGATTGATCGGTTTGGCCGGCGTGAACAAGAACCTCGTGGACACGATGGAGGAGGGAAAACTTCCGCCGAGGATGGCGCCGGCGGACCTTGAGAAAAACCTGAAGGCGATCTGCCACGTGCTCGATCGCTTGCTGGATGGCGACATTTTTCCGTGGTTGGAGTCGAAAAGTCCTCCCGACGAGGAATCGCGGTCCCGCGCCGCCAGCATCGTCGCGGACAGGCTATGTGGTTCCATGGCGAATCCCATCATTCGGAACGCCCAGGAACGGCGCCAGTTGTCCGCGCTGGGGGCGTTTCTCGAAGGGCGGGGATACGTGAAGAAGCCGCTCGAACCTGAAACGTTGATTCAAAACATGAAGACTGGAACGTATGCGTTTCACGTGAACGTGCCGGTCGGTGATCGTCTTCGAGTGGACGTGTCGGTCGATCTCGTCGTTCAGCCCAAGCGTCCCGCCCGCGATGGCGTTCCAGTGCTCATCGAGGCGAAGTCCGCCGGCGACTTCACGAATACAAACAAGCGCCGCAAAGAGGAAGCGACGAAGGCTCGCCAGTTGCGCGCGGAATTCGGCGAGGAAGTTCGCTACGTTCTCTTTCTCTGCGGCTACTTCGGCGCAGACTATCTCGGCTACGAGGCGGCCGAGGGCATCGACTGGGTGTGGGAGCACCGAATGAGCGATCTGCTGAAACTGGGTTTGTAATGAACGTGACGGCAAGGGAAATCAGCGACGTGGAGTCGAGCCGCCGGCGCGCGCAGGCGGCCTTCGACGCCTCGCGCTCCGCCTCGGAGCGAAACCGTCTTGGGCAGTTCGCCACGCCGAACGCGCTCGCGGTCGAGATCGCGACATACGTCAAGACGTTGATTGGCGGCGACACGGATCGCGTGGACTTCGGCGATCCGGCCGTCGGATCGGGCAGTTTCTACTCCGCCACGCTCGCCGTGTTCGGTCCAGACAGGATCCGGCGCGCCGTCGGCATCGAGATCGATCCGGCCGTGTGCCGGGCGGCCTCCGAACATTGGTCACCGCTCGGGCTGGAAGTCCTCCGTGGCGACTTCACGCGACTCATCGCGGCGGAGGGCGGCCTCAAAAGGCCGAATCTCGTCCTCGCCAACCCCCCGTATGTGAGACATCACCACCTCGACCGGAATACGAAGGAACGACTCCACTCCGTGACGCGTCGGCTGGCCAACGTCGACGTGAACGGCCTCGCCGGACTCTACGTCTACTTCATGCTGCTCGCCACGGCGTGGCTGGTGGAGAAGGGCTGGGCCGCGTGGCTTGTGCCGTCGGAATTCATGGACGTCAACTACGGCGCGGTGTTGAAGCGATTCCTGGCCGAGCGGGTCACGCTGATTCGCGTCCATCGGTTCGATCCGTCTGAGACGCAGTTCGACGACGCCCTGGTATCTTCAGCCGTGGTCGTCTTCCGAAAGTCGGCTCCGACGCGCGGGTACCGGGCGGAATTCACCTTCGGCGGCTCGATCACTGCCCCTCGCGAATCGGAATCATGCGCCGTGGAAATGCTGCGCGATGAACGAAAGTGGACGGTCCATCCACGTACACGCCGTGTTGATCAGCGGGCGTTGGGTGGAAATGGCGATCCGGTGCTGAGCGACTTCTTTCGGATTCATCGCGGCATCGTGACCGGTGGGAACGACTTTTTCGTGATCGAACGCGCGGAGGCCCAGCGCCGCGGTCTTCCGGCGCGCTTTCTTCGGCCCGTGCTGCCAAGCCCACGACACCTCAAGGCGACGGTCATCGAATGCGGGCCGGACGGCTTTCCTGTTCTCGATCCGCAACTCGCCCTGATTGACTGTGATCTGCCGGAGACCGCCGTCCGGGCGAAGTACCCTGCGCTCTGGGATTACCTTCAATCCGGGAATGACGCCGGAATCCGAGAACGGTATCTGGTTGGGAAGCGCACGCCTTGGTATCGCCAGGAGCGCCGCGAACCGGCCCCGTTCCTTTGCACCTACATGGGGCGCGGCGCGGACGACCATCGCCCCTTTCGATTCATCTGGAACCGCTCGCTGGCCGTGGGGACCAATCTATACCTGATGCTCTATCCCGCCGGCTCCATGCGCGACATGCTCGCTCGCCACCCGGAACGCGCCCGCGAAGTGTTCGATCTTCTCAACCAAGTCACCGGACAGGAACTACGAGCCGCCGGCCGGGTGTACGGCGGCGGCCTCCACAAAATCGAGCCGAGTGAACTTGGCCGAGTGGTCGCACGGACACTGGTCGAGCGGTGGCCCGAATTGGCGGCACGCCGTGGTCGGTTAGAAACGCGGGGACTGTTCCCAATGGCGGCGGAATAGCAGAAACGTCGCGGCATGAAGTTCGTGGCTGTCCGGGGGGCATCCCACGCCCGCCAGGCTGCCACGGTCCCCCCGCGCACACGGCGTGGGGTTCAAGGGATTTCGGGAAATCCGGGGAGGGGGCAGCGCACGCGGAAAGGTGGGCGATACTGCCGCTTCGGAGGGTGACGGGTCGCGGAGCGAGTCGCCCCACGTGTAACCGTTCACCTGCCGTCCAGCCGGGGACAGAGATCCGCAGATGACGCAGAGAGACGCGGATTCCGGAAGGGGGTATCCAGTGCGAAGGATGAAGGCCGCGGGCCGGGAACAACGTCCGTACGTACGTCACCCTCCAACCTGAGAGATCCCTTCATCCCTCATTCTCCGGCCTTCTCTGCGTTCCTCTGCGTCATCCGCGGATGTGTCTCCGGGGTGGTGAACGGTTACTCGCCACGTGCGTCCGTCGCGTGATTCCGGTTGAACGCGGGCGATCTCGCGGGAATAATGGGAAGAGGGACGGGAAGGAGCCGTCGTCATGAAATCGTATGAGACATCGGCAACGGTGGAGGACCACGGCCGCGTCGCGGTGGTAGGCGTCCCTTTCGCCGCCGGCACTCCGGTCGAGGTCACCATCAGCCCGAAGGGAAATCTGGGCGATTTGCCGGCCGGCGCCGACGCCGACGGTGAAGCCCTGGTCAACGCGCGGGCGCGAATGCGGGAACTGTTCCGCACGGTCGCGGGATTCCGGCTTGGCGGCAAGATCCCCCGCGAGGTACTGTATGACCGCTGAGGTCTTCGATATGGGCCGAGTACTGGGATGCCGCGATTGTGGCTGCGGCGAAGCGGATGGATTGTCGCGCGGTTTACAGCGAGGACCTCAACGCCGGACAGGAGTACGACGGAGTGACGGTCATCAACCCTTTTGGCGGCGGCGCGACGCCGCAGCCGCGCCGCGCACCGACCACCGCCGGCAGGGCGATGCCGGCCCGCATCCCCGCCCGCGCGCCGGGGCGTTGGGTAGCAGGTTGCTTGAGCGAAGTTGTTGAAACCTGAGATCAAAGAGTGTCGAACCCGATGTCGCGTAAGTAGCGGTACGTGTCGTGGTAATATGCGGGACAGCGCGTCGGATCTTCTTCGTTGCCGTCCGGAACGACGATCACCATACCCTGCCGCGCGCGAGTCAGCAGGACTCGATACGCGTTCTTGAGGTAGGTCTTGCGTTCCTGCTTCGCGATTCGATTCCAGCGTGTCCCGCGAAACTCCCAGTAGTCCCACCCCGTCGGCGTATGGCGAAAGTCCGCGTCCCACACGATGCAGGTCCAGTCGAGTTCAAGGCCCTGCACGTGGAACTCCGTTGCGACATCTTCCATGTAGTACGAAGAGCGCACGTCTTCGCGCCCGTTGAGAAACCAGTGGATGGGATTGACTGGCGACTTGACATCAATGGCGTCAGGTTTAAGCCGCTCTGCACGAGAAGAAACGACGATGCCATAACGCTCCGACCCGCGCGCCTGTCCCCGGAGCCACCGTTTTGCGGTGTCGAGGCTACGCGTAATGACAACCGGATAGCGGGGGCCGATATCACATAGGGTGCGATGTGCGCCCGGGACGTCGAGGTCAAGCACTTGTTTCACCAATAGCGACAGGTGCTCGGCGCGAAAGGAACGCATTGACACACCCAAATGGAGATCGTCTTCGACAATGACATGATCGTGGTTGTTCAACCTCCCCAGGGCAGACCCCGCTGCGTATTCGCTATCGCTTAACCGCGATGAGAGATACACGCGCCAGTTAGGGAACGCGCGGACCACAGAGTCAAGCCACTCGCCGATTCCAGCCTCGCCAGTATT
>JACQVU010000199.1 GCA_016209585.1 Planctomycetota bacterium | reverse complement strand
ATACTGTACCGCGCGCGGGGTCGCCGGCCGACCCCTGGCTTTCGATCTCCGGCCCGTGGCTCTTTGGCGGGCGCGCGGGACCGCGGGGGCAACCAGGGCCGCGGCCGGGAGACACGGGCAAGTCACCATGGACGGTAACCAAGTGGCGGGGCGCGGGAGCGACGGGGCGCGCAACCCGTTCGAGATCACGGCGAAGATCGTCGAAGTGGTGGGCAGGCTGGACAAGAGCGACTCCCCGTCGAAGTTCCGGAAAGCCGCCCGCGCCGTGGCCGCGCTTGGGGAGGAGGCCGTGGACCTCTGTTTCGGCCAGTTGCATTCCACCGACGCGGAGTACACCAACAAGGTGGTGACGCTGCTGGCCTTCATGGACCGGGAGGCGGTGGCGAGCAAGGCGTACGCGATCATCGCGGCGGCTGATCAGCCCGATGCAACCAAGTTCATGGCGCTGGCGGTGTTGTCCGGCGTCGAGGGGGAGGCCGTGGACCTGTCGCGCGTGGCGCCGCACATCGGTGACGCCCGCGCCTTCGTGGACCGACTCGGCGACTTCCTGGCTGAGAACTACGGCGCCGCCGCCGACCACCCGGAGACCTTCGCGCGGGAACTCCACGACCTTCCGCCCGACGTGCGCGAGTTCGCCCTGGAGCGGCTGCTGGAAAGCGCCGCGCCGGGGGTTCCCGTGTTGCTGGAAAACGTCGTCCAGTTGCGGGAAGAGGCGCTGTCGCTGGTCATCGCCCGCGGTCTGGGCGCGCGACCCGAGTTCGACTCGCTGGCGCTCGCGGCCGCGATGGCGCTGGCTGACCCCAGTTTCAAGGTGCGCCACGAGGCGAAGAACTCGCTGGCGCGCGCGTCAGCCGGGAGTCCCGCGCTCGCCGCGCTCCTGGCGCCCGAATCCTGGCCCGCCTGGCCCCTCGGCGGCTGCTGGCTCGGCTGGACCATCGGGGAAGCCGCGCGCGAGGTTTTCGTGGCGCGCGTGCAGCCCGACGGCCGGCGCATGCTGCTGCGCGTGGAGGTGAATCTGTGGCCCCTTGGCATCCGCCGCTGCCTGGCGCTTCCCGGCTTGACCGACGTCGAGATGGCCGTGCGCATGGCCGGCCCCAGGCTCGACGCGCGCCGCCGGGTGGAAGAGACCACGGAAAGCGAAGCGGGCGAGGTCTTCGCCGACGCGCTGCTCTACATGCGGGGCGCGGGCCTGACGCCGCCGCCCACGTTTCCGCTGTGGGAGAAGTTCCTGCCCGTTCTCCCGGCCGCCCAGGAAGGCGCGGCGCCGCGCTGGTTCGGGTGCCGCTGCCGCGGGTGCGGAAGCCCGCTGGACCCGAAGCGCCGCGGGTTCGACGGGGTCGTGTTTCGGGAGAGCATGGTGGCCTTCTGCCGCGACTGCGCCGCCCGGTCGGTTCCCTGCGCTCTCTGCGGCGGCGAGGCGCGGCTCACTGATGGTGGCATCGACGTGTTGGAACTGTTCCACAGCGCCCAGCCGGTGTGCTCGAAGTGCGGTCGGGGAACCAAACGTGGCCACCGGAAGCGTCGCCGGTGACGCCGGCGACCATGCCGTGGCGTCGCATGCCGGGGGAGCCGGACTCGTGGACGAGAACACCCGCGCCGCCGTTCTGCTCAACAGCGTGTCGGGTCTTGGCCCGGTCACCTACGGCCGCTTGGAGGCCGCCTTCGGCGAGCCGCGCGCCATGCTGGCGGCCCCGCGCGAAAAGTGGGAGCGCGTGCCGCGCATGGAGGCGCGGGTGTTGCAGCAGGTGTTCGACGAACGGGCGCGGCTGGAGGCCGCGGCCGACGACGAACTGCGCCTCGCCGCCGAGCACACCATCCGCGTGTTCCGGCGGGCGGAGAAGGGGTTTCCCGCGCCCCTGCGCCACCTGCCCGACCCGCCCATCCTGGTCTACGCTCTGGGCGAGTACCGGCCCGAAGACGCCGTGGCGGTGGCCATGGTCGGCTCCCGCCATTGCACGTTTTACGGGCGCGCGCAGGCCGAGCGTCTGGCGCGGGAACTGGCCGCGCGCGGCGTCACCGTGGTGAGCGGCCTGGCCCGCGGCATCGACGCCCGCGCGCACTTCGGCGCGCTGGAGGGCGGCGGCCGCACCGTCGCCGTGCTGGGGTGCGGTCTGTTGCGCATCTACCCGCCCGAACATGAGGCCCTCGCGGGGCGCATCGCCTCCGCCGGCGCCATCTTCTCCGAACTGCCGCTGGCGCGGGAGCCGGACGCCGGCAACTTCCCGCGCCGCAACCGCCTCATCTCCGGCCTGTCGCTGGGCGTCATCGTGGTGGAGGCCGCGGACCGCTCCGGTTCGCTCATCACCGCCCGGTGGGCGCTGGAACAGGGCAAGGAGGTGTTCGCGGTTCCGGGACCGGTCGACAAGGTGACCAGCCGCGGGACCAACCGCTTAATTAAGGAAGGGGCCAAACTCGTGGAGAACGCTGACGACGTGCTCGAGGAGTTGGGCGAGGTCGGGCGCCTCCTGTCGCGCCAGACCGTGAGCGCCGGCCCCGGCGCGGACACCGGCGCCGGCGGCGCCACCGCCTCGGCGGACGGAACACCGCCCGATCCCTTCGCGGCGCGCGTGGCGGGCGACGAGGCCACGGTGTTGGCCGTGTTCCAGGGCGAGCCGCTCCACGTGGACGAGGTGGCCCGCGCCGTCAACCTCAGCGTCGGCCGGGTCCAGGTGGTGTTGACCATGCTGGAGATGAAGCGGCTGGTGGAGCGCTTTCCCGGAAGCCGCTTCGCGCGCAAGGCGTGAGGGGACTCCCGCCGCGGGGGAGGCGCGGTTTTGGTCTCAATTCGGCGCGGCGGGGGAGTCTGGGCGAAACAGAGCGCGGATCCGCTGAAGCGCCCGGTCGAACGAGGGGTTGCCGCGCGCTTCTTCGAAACCGAATTTCCGGGTGAACACGACCTGGTGCGTGATCTCGTCGTACGTGCCGTTCATGTGGTTGGTGAGCCATTCCTTCGCGCCCCGAATGGCCGTCGAATCGGCGGGAGGGTCAGTATCGGCTTTCAACCCCGCGACTCCGCGCAGAGATCGAGCGGCTGCGAGAAACCAGGATTCGTATTCCCGTTTGGCGAGCACAACCAGGAACATAACGTCCCCCCGGACAGCGCGGGCCTTTCGCAGCAGGTCCGGCCCGAGGGTCTTCGTGCAACCGTCCTCGCAGTCCAGCAGAATGAGCACACTGCCGCCGGCTTGCGCCGCCTTGGCGGCGGCGAGGGTCACGTATCGCTCGAAATAGTCGGCGTCGTTGAGAAACGACCCCGATTTCACGCGAATTGGCGGGTTGACGCGCAGGGAGTCAGCCAACCCGATGGTTTCTGCGATGCGGTAAAGCAGAGCCGGGACGGCCTCGACTTCTCCATGACCTTCGACGATTGGAGCAATAAGCGTTATTGCCATCACGGGGGAGCGTAGTCGAACAGGCTCAGTTGGTTTTCGTGTTTCACGTCACTGATTGACGAGGCAGCCGGGGAAATCTGGTTTTGCCGGAGAAGTTCGCCCGCGGTAAACAGCCGATTCTTGAGAACGCCACGAGATGCCTCATCGAGAGGGCCGATCCGCGAATCGCCGCCTTCCGTTTCTACCGCCAGCAGCGACTCAATCGGAATGTCGCCGTTGTCGAGAAGATCGGGGCTGTGGCTGGTCACGATGATCTGGCACCACTGAGAGCCTTCCCGAAGCGCGGAAAGCAGCACGTCGGCCGCTCCGGGATGAAGCGCCAGCTCCGGCTCTTCAAGACCGATCAGCAGCGGGCGCACGCTCCCTGATGCGTTTGGATCGGTCTGAAACACGGCCAGAATCGCTCCAAGGGCGCGCAGCGTTCCGTCCGACATGGACGACGCGAAGAAACGCCACGGGTGTTTTTGCCCCTTCACCAGTTGGCGGAATTCGATGGTCTCCTGAGATCCCAGGGACTTGTACTCGGCGCCGGTGACATCCTTCACAACGCGCGATAGAGTCTGGTCAACGCGAGATCGCGCGTCGTCAGACAGGCGGCGCAGAACGCTCGCGGCGTTGGAGCCATCGCGACGAAGAATGTCGCCGGGATCAGGTTTCTGCATTGCCGCGATCTCGCGAGGATTCAGGTTGTAAACTTCAATCCGCGAGAGGGCGTCGAACACGGGGCGGAATTGTGGGACGCCGGACGCCGCCACCAGAAACAGGCGATCTTTGACCGCGGCGGGCAGCGGAGAGATTGATGCCGACACCTTGCCACGGCATACATGGAAATGGTGAAGTGCGCCCAGTGCCGCTCCGGCATAGACCTTGCACTCCTCGTTCTGCACCTCATACCCGCCGGGCGGCGAAGACCCTACGCGGAAACTGTAATGCGCTGCCCCCCCACCGGGCAGCGTGAGATCCAAACGCACCGCGAAGTGAGTGGGGTGCCCCACCGAACGGCGGCGCACCTCGCGAATCGTCCCACGCTCTCGAAGCGCGTGATCAAGCGAAGTTCGGAGCGCGTCGGCCACGAAACGAAGCGCATCGAGGAAGTTGCTTTTCCCGGAGCCGTTTGGCCCAAGCAGAAAAGTCAACGGTCCCAGAACCACATCGCAGGCGGCGATGTTCTTGTAGTTTCGGATCCTCACCCGGTTGACAAGCACTGAAGCCATTACGCCGCCTCCCACCCGCGGACCACCCGACCACGGTCCCCCCTCACTCCTTCGTGTCCCCCCGCGCGAAGATGGAGGCCACGTAGTTCAAAACGTCCGTCGCCGTGGCCTCGTTGTAGCCGTAGTAGTTGATCAGCCGGCTCTTCACCACGTCGATCTTCTCCTGCGTCTCCTTGTCCATGACGCTGGAGACCAGGGAGGTCAGTTTGATGCTGTCTTTCTGGTCCTCGAACAACTTCAGTTCCAGCGCCTTCTGGAGGCGTTCGTTCAACTTGTAGTTGAAGGTCTTGCCCTCCAGGGCCAGGGCGCCGATGTAGTTCATGATCTCGCGCCGGAAGTCGTCTTTGCGGTTCTCGGCGATGTCGATCTTCTCCTCCACGCTGCGCATCAGGCGCTCGTCGGGCTCCTCGTCCTGCCCGGTGTATTTGTTCTTCACGCGCTCGCGCTGGGTGTGGGCCTTCACGTTGTCGACGTAGTTGGCGCACAGGCGCTGGATGGCCTCCTCGTCGGCGCAGATGGCGCGCTGCACCTCGTTCTTGATGATGTCTTCGTACTCCTTCTTCACCTCCACCAGCAGTTCCTTGTACCGCTTCTTCACGTCGGCGGAGGAGATGAGCGAGTGGTGGTCCAGCCCGGCCTCCAATTCGTTCATCACCATGAAGGGGTTCACGTAGTCCAGATCGTAGTTCACCAGCGTGTTCGACACCTTGTCCTGGACGTAGCGCGGCGAAATGCCCTCCATGCCCTCGCGCGGCGACTCCTCGCGCAGTTCGCGGATGTTGTCGCTGGTGTAGCCCGGCAGCGTCTTGCCGTTGTACAGTTTCATCTTCTGCACCAGCGACAGGTCGGCCTTGAGTGGCTCCGACAACCGGGTGAGCACCGCCCACATCGCGGCCACCTCGATGGTGTGGGGGGCGATGTGCTTCTCGCGCACCCGCTGGTGGGAGAAGAACTTGTCGTAGATGCGCTTCTCGTTGTCCAGCACGACGTTGTACGGAATGTCGATCTTCACCGTGCGGTCGCGGAAGGCCTCCATCAACTCGTTGCTCTGCAACTTGCGGTATTCCGGCT